>CAILUD010000001.1 GCA_903837285.1 uncultured Bacteroidota bacterium
AACAAATAATTTTAGCTCCGAAACTTTTGTAAATCCAAATTTCTTTGCATTTTCTTCATTACGTGCAACGTCATCTTTATACCATTGTGCATTTTGATATGCTCCCCAGAATTTTCCGTATTGCCCGGTAAAATCTTCATGGTGCAGGTGCAGCCAGTCGTATTTACTTAAATCACCTCGAATAATTTCTTCGTCATAAATAATTTCATATGGAATTTCTGCATAAGTTA
Organism: uncultured Bacteroidota bacterium; assembly: GCA_903837285.1. Lineage (GTDB taxonomy): Bacteria > Bacteroidota > Bacteroidia > Bacteroidales > GWA2-32-17 > GWA2-32-17. The sequence continues at coordinate 231 of CAILUD010000001.1, forward strand.
ATACAAGCATAACAGCATCATCCCATGGTAATTTGTTAGGAGGAGCGTAAACGGCAATTTTAGGAGCTTTTTCGAGTTTAACAACATCCATATTTATTTCTGGTGTAGAAATTTCTGACAATATATTTCCTGCTTGCCCATCTGCAATAACTTCAATGGTGACGCCTCTAATAGTGCACTCGTCTTGAATTTCTTTATGATTAATAACTAAAAAACTACCTCCACGGTAATTTAATAACCATTGAACTTCCATTCCATTTTGAAGCATCCAATAAGTAATTCCGTATGCTTTCAAATGATTTTTCTGACTTTCATCCATCGGAATTAAAACATATGAAGCACTTGCTTTAATAGCAAAGCAAAATATTATAACAAATGAAATAATTATGTTTGAAAATTTAAACATCTGTGTTTTAATTCTACTTAAAAAAAATAATTTTTGTAAAAATAATTGATTTAACCTTCTAAAAGAAAAAATATTATAAGTTAAAGCAAAGATTTAATAATTTTTAATAAGGAGCAACGTTTTGGTCATCAAATGAACGACCAAGTTCCAGTTTTGAAATGTCATTATTTGTAGTATTCATTCTTGATGGCATAACTACTGCAGGTGCATTAGCATCAGCAATGTTTCCAATACCGAATTCGTCCCAATCTGTAAATTTCGCAAAATTCTCGATGAATTTTAAATCAACGTCGGTAACTGCTCCGTTTCTGTGTTTAGCAATAATTATTTGTGCTAATCCTTTTGTTGAAGCACCTTCTTCGCCACTTTCAAGACCATATTTTTCTGGACGGTGAATAAACATTACAATATCTGCATCTTGTTCAATTGCACCTGATTCACGTAAGTCGGAAAGCTGTGGGCGTTTAGAACCTGACCTTGTTTCAACAGAACGGTTTAACTGCGATAGAGCAATAATTGGAACATTTAAATCTTTTGCCAATGCTTTAAGTGAACGTGAAATTGTACTAACTTCTTGTTCACGGTTTCCTTTGTTATCGCTAGGCGAACTCATTAATTGCAGGTAATCGATAATTATTAGTTTAACATCTTTTTGAGATACTAATCTTCTTGCTTTTGATCGTAATTCAAAAATTGTAATTGCAGGTGTATCGTCAATATAAATATGGCAATCTTCAAGTGTTTTAATTCTAGTTTCTAATATACCCCATTCTTGAGGGCTAAGTTTTCCGGTTCTTATAGTTTCTGCTCTTAATTCTGTTTCTGCTATAACCAATCGGTTTACTAGCTGAACTGATGACATTTCCAAGCTGAAAAATCCAACAGCTTGTTTATGGTTAACTGCAATATTTCTTGCCATTGAGAGTACAAATGCAGTTTTACCCATACTTGGACGAGCAGCAACAATAATCAAATCTGAATTTTGCCAGCCAGATGTAACTCTATCGATATCTGAAAAGCCAGATGGTACACCGCTTAATCCATCTTTACGCTCGCCGGCAATTCTAATTTGTTCAATTGCTTTTTTTAATACTTCATCAATAGGTTGAGTTTCTCTTTTTATTGTACCTTCTGAAAGTCCGAATATTTGATCCTGACTATAATCTAACAAATCGTCAATGTCTTCTTCGTCGTCAAAAGCTTTTCTCTCAATGTCTGTAGCAATACGAATAAGTTCTCGTTGAATATATTTTTGGGCAATAATTCGTGCATGAAATTCACAGTGAGCAGCAGAAGCAACTCTACCTGTAAGTTTAGTTAAATATAAAGCTCCACCAATTTCATTTAATTGTTTACGTTTAACAAGTTCATCTTTGACTGTTAAAATGTCTATTGGCTGCATCTCTTTTGACAATGCAGTAATTGCTTCAAATATTTTTTTATTTAAATCGCTATAAAAACTTTCTGGTTTTAAAATCTCCAGAACTGTGTTAGCAGCATCTTTATCAATCATTATCGCACCTAAAACTGCTTCTTCAAGATCTAATGCCTGAGGTGGAATTTTACCTAAATTTGATTCATTTTGAACAACTTGCTTCTTTTTGTAATCTTTTTTCTCCATAATCTTTAATTCGGATTCAAATTTAAGAATTGATTAATGATGCTTTGCAATAATTAATATTTGTTTTTTAACAACTGAATGTTTGATAATTTGTTGAAAAATTCTGAACTTTGTGGTATGCAATTAAATAAGATAATTAGTTTTAATAACAATATTCTAAATATTAGATTATTTTATATTCTGTTGCTAATTACTTCGTTGTTATATGTTTTATCGTGTAAAAAAGAAAAAAAAGACACTGCTCCAATTATTAGTTATTCATTTCCACAATCAAATCTTACTTTAAATGCAATAGATAGTGTAAGGATAAAAGCAAATATTTCAGATGATTATGGGCCGTTAATTGTTTCTGTTTATATTATTAATGATCAAATGAAAACTTTTACCCAACCGTTGGTAAAAACTTTCTCGGGAAGCGAAATAAATATCGATGAATTTTATTTTTTCAACAATATGTATTTTGAAACCGGAATATATTATATAGTAATTCGTGCCGAAGATGGTAACAATACAGTGAATGAATTTATTAAGGTTAATATTGTTGAAATTCCAAAAGTGTTAAATTCTATTTATGTAGGGATTGAGGATTTAAATGGAGTAAAGATTTTTTGTAATGATACTTTAGGGAATTTTAATGAGATTGGTTATATTTCTTCAACAATTATTAGCGCTTGCGTGAATAGTTATACTAAGCAAATGTCAGTACTCACTTATGATGGAAATTTTATTACTTATTCGATACCTGATTTTCAGGTTACATGGCAAAAATCTGGATTAACAACCCCAGGTCATTTATTTAAAGGTGAAACAAAAGTTTACGAAAATTTTACATATGTGAATGATGCAAATGGGTATATTTATGGATATGATTATTTAGGTAATGTGAGAAATATTAATTCTATTGAAGACGGAGTGCCAATAAGTTTTAATTTTTGTAATAATAATATTTTAACTTTTGTTGAATACGATTTTTATAATAGTTATTCAATTCAACAATTATATCCTAATGGAGGTTTGATATCAAAATATCAAATAAATTTTCAGCCCTTTAAAATTCTGCCAAGTTCATCAATTTCAACAACTATTTGGGGTAAAAGTCAGAACAATACACAAATGTATACCTATTATACTGAAATTAATAATTTGCAAACATTTGGCAGCTTAATAAATGAAAATTTTAATGATGTTGTTGTAACACCGGATAATAAATATTTATTATCAGCTGGAAATAATTTAATGACTATTGAAAAAACCTATGGTAATACTATGGTTTATGCTTCTGGAAATAGAGCTGATTTTATGAAATTTGAGAGTCTTTCAAATTCACTTTATACAGCTGATAGTAATATAATGTCGGTTTATAATTATCCTAATTCTTCAAAAATTAACAGTTATACTTTCTTGGGCAAAATTTTATTTTTCGACTTTTTTTACAATAAGTAAATTATTTTAGTTTATACCTTTTTGCTTCCATTGCTTTCTGGTAATAGAATTTTGCTTTTAAAGTGTCTTTGCTTACGATAAAATAATTATATAAACTTATTGTTCGCTCATAATTCTGAGGATCTATTTCAACAGCTTTTTCCCAGTTTTTAATAGCATTAATTGTATCTTTATTTGATATGTAGTAATAACCTAACCCAACATAAGGAATCTCTGAGTTTTTGATCTTTGTTAACATTGTTTCGCAGGTGTTTTTTGCACTATCTGGTAAACCTTGTTTATAATATAAATTAATTATTTGTTGCCATGTTTTAGTATATGTAGGGTCAATATTAATTGCTAAAGTGTAATATTTTATGGCTTCATTATTCTTTTTCAGCATTTCGTAACATTGTCCAAGATTAAATGTAATTTCAAAATTGCTTTGCTTAAAAGAGTATGCCTTTTTAATGTATTCTAAAGCTAATTCAGGTTTGTTGTAAAAATTAATATATAAATTGCCTACATTATTTAATGCTTTAGGATTGTTAGGGAATAGAGCCAATGTACGGTTATACAAAAAAACTATACTATCCAGACTTGGTTTTAATTCGGTAAAAGATTTTTTTAAACTAATTTCTCGCATTATTATATCCATCATTTCCTGAGCAAGAATATCGTTAGCCTTAACTGAATTGTCAAGATATTTTATGTCATTACTGTAAAGTGTTAGGCCATCTTTCCATGTACTGTTTCTGGCAATAGTTTTAATGGAAAAAACAATCACAATAATAATGACAATATATTTTAAATAATTATTTAAAGTTTTAAATGATTTAGAATCATTTGCAGTTTTTGTTATTTTAAATAATAAAAAAGTAAAAGTAATTGCAAAGCCAATTGAAGGAGCGTATAAAAATCTTTCGGCTACTATGCCATTTAGTTCCATAAAATAATTTGAGAATGGAAGAATGCCAAGAAAATAAAACAATGTGCCAAATAATAAAATGGATTTGTTTTTTAAATATTTAATTGTAAAAAATAAGATTATGGCATGAAGTATTAAAGAGAAAATTACCCAGAAATCGGTTAATTTAACCTCTGGAATTGTAAATTGACCATAATAAAATACTAAAGGATGAGGTATAAAAAGCAATTTAATATTTATAAGCATAGCATATGCAGATAAAGATAATCTAGCAGCTATTGAATTATTAAACCTTAATGGATTTTCAAAAGATAAAAGTTCAAGTTTATCAGTTGGAAAAAACCAATTCGGTATTTTGTATAAAATATAGGTAACTATAAACAATAAAATAACTGATAAAATTATTCTGGAATTGTTTTTTATAAAATTTGTAATTGGTTCAACTTTAATATATAAAAACCAAAGTACCATTGGAATAATAAGTGCGAACGAAATTGCACTTTGTTTGGTTAAGAAAGAGAGTATATAAAGACTAATTGCAGATAATAAAAAGTACCATTTTTGTTTTTCAATAAAACTGATAAAGTATTTAAGAGAAAGAAGGCAAAATAATAAATAAAGTAATTCTTCTCTGTTTTTTAAACTGGCAACAACCTCAGTATGGATTGGGTGTAATATCCATATAAGCATTGCAATTAAAATGAAAGCAGGACCAGTTTTAGGTAAAATAATTTTTATAAGTAATTTTAAAAGTAACGTACAAGTTAATGCAAATAGAAGCACATTTATAAAGTGGCTTATTTTGGGGCTCTCACCAAAAAACTGATATTCAATTGCAAAAATGGATTTCGTTAATGGCCGATATCCAAAGTTAGAAGTTTTATTCTGAAAATATTGTGTGAAGAAAATTTCTGGAATTGCTTTAATTCCTTGATGTACTTGCTTATTGTTCTTGATTACAAATTCATCATCAAGAGCATAATTATTAAAAATAGTATTTCCATAAACCGCAAAAACTAAAAGATAAATATAAAGAGGCCATTTCTTGAAATTTTCAAGAAATGAAATATTTTTTTTTATAATTACTTTTTTAGCCATTTATCGTATCGGAAACTTAAATGCAAGTTTAATTTTTTTTTCTATATTTACCATAATCTAAATCGAAATAGACAACCATTTGTTTTTTTTTACGTCTTAAAATAAAAAATTTTATGAAAAGGATATTAATGATTTTTGCTACAGTATTGATAGTTATTGCTATAGGTGATAATTGTTTTGCGCAAAAAACGTCAGCACCTATACTGAAATTTAATTTAGAAAGTAAAAAAATTATTAATACTGACGTTAGAGACATAGAAAAAATGGTTTTTACTGTCGAAAACCTTAGTTCTGATTTAAAAATACAGTGGCAAAAGTCTGTTTTAGAACATGAAATTGTAAAAAAATTATCTTTTACAGATTATGATAATTCTGGAATTCAAAAAGGGGAGTTATTACTTACAAAACCAAACAGTTTAAGTGATATTAGAAATATTTTTAATGGTTTTGGTTTAAAAGAGTTTTATGTAGGCGATGTTAGAATTCTAATTAAAACTGTTCTTAATAATGAAGAAGCACAAAAAAAAGCTATGGACTATGTATTTAAAGAGTTTGTTTTTACTAAAGAATGTAATGATACTACTTTAATTGATTATTATAATTTTCAAGTATATTATTTTGAAACAAAAATACAGTTTATGTGGAGCAATAATTATGCAAAGTACTTATTTGATGGAACTGTAACAACGTTTACGGAGAATTTAGATAAGATGATTAGTCGTCGCGAAAATTTTAAAAATAATAATAAATAATTTTTTATGAATAAGTTCTTATTTTATTCATTATTCCTTTTTTTGTTTGCTAATAGCGGACAAATATTTGCTCAAGGAACAAGTTGCAATATTGCAGAGCCTTTTTGCACTGGTGTAACTTATGGTTTTCCATTGAATACTAATACTTCAGCAGAGCCTGGTCCAAATTACGGATGTCTTGCTACTCAGCCTAATCCCGTTTGGTATTATATGCTTATTGACCAATCTGGAAATATTACAGTTAATATGACTTCTCCAACTGGTAACGATATTGATTTTGCTGCATGGGGTCCATTTACTTCTCCTTATGGTCCTTGTGTAGCTTCGCTTACAGCTACAGGTGCTACTCCAACTGATTGTCCGGCTGCAGGAAATCCGGCACCAGCAGGGTCTTATCCTGCAGGTAATATGATAGATTGTAGCTTTGATATTAATGATGTTGAAGATTTGCATTTATCCAATGCCGTTTCAGGTCAGTATTATATGTTGTGTATAACTAATTATAGTAATGCTGCTGGTGATATAGTTTTTTCACAATCAAATATAGGTGCTGCGGGTGCTGGTAGTACTAACTGTGCAATTGTTACACCATGTGCTTTTACAAGCGCAACAGCTAATCCATCAGCTTGTACGCCAGGTACTAATGCTTATAGTGTTTCTGGTTCAGTTGCATTTCATGATGCACCAACAACAGGTACAATGACTATTTCTGATGGTTCTGGCGCAACTCAAACAGTAAATGCACCTTTTGCTAGTCCTTTTGCATATAATTTAACAGGTTTAAATAGTGATGCTACTGTTCATACAATTACTTTTACTTTTTCTGCAAATGCCTTCTGTACTTATTCTGTAACATATACAGCTCCTGGGCCTTGCAGTGCATGCTCTGCAAGTGCGGGACCAGATGCTTCGGTCTGCGGATTAAGTACGAATTTAGCTGCTGTTGCAGCTGCCGGTGACTATAATTTAACATGGTCGGGGCCAGCTGGAGTAAGTTTTACACCTACAAATTCAGCAACCGCTTTAGTTACAGCAACTACTTCTGGTACTTATAATTTAACTTGGACAATTACTAACTCAACAGGGTTAACCTGCTCTGATGTTGTAGCAATTACATTTACTGAAAATCCAACTTCAACTTTTACAGCAACTCCTGTAAATTGTTTTGGGCAAAATTCTACTGTTACATTTACAGGTACAGCATCGGCAAGTTCAAGCTGGGGATGGACATTTGGTGGAGGAACTGTAGTCTCGGGTACCGGAGTTGGCCCATATACTGTAAATTGGGGGTCTTCAGGATTGCAAGACATAACATTACTTGTTAGTGATAACCACTGTATGAGTCCTATAACAACGGTTCAGGTAAATAATCCTCCAGATCTTACTTATGTAGTAAACATTGGATCAATTATTTGCGCTGGGTCAACAGGTAATGCAACCCCTGTTCCCGGTGGTGGAACACCTCCATATGTTTATACTTGGTCTAACGGTACGGGACCACCATTTACGAATGGAAATTATGTTGGTACTGTTACAGATAATTTAGGCTGTGTAGAAAGTTATCCTTTTACAGTTACATCTCCAAACAATATTACCGTTGTTCCTAATCAAACAAATTTAACTTGTTATAATAATAACTCTGGAACTGCAAGTGTAGTTGCTAACGGTGGCACTCCTCCTTATACCTATGCTTGGACTGGTGGCGTGAGCACAACTTCAACTGCTTCTAATTTAGCAGCTGGAAATTATACAATAACAACTTCAGATGATAATGGTTGTTCGGTTACATCAAGTGTAACAATAACTCAGCCAACTCAGGTTAATGTTTCAATTGTTACTACAACTAATGCAACATGTTCTGGTATTTGTAATGGAATGGCTACCGTTGCTGCAAATGGAGGTTCGCCTGGTTATAATTATTTATGGCCAAATTCTACAATATTACCTTCAGTTTCTGGTTTATGTGCTGGTAGTTATGTTGTTACGGCGATAGACGCTAATTTATGTACTGCAACTAATACTATTAATATTACACAACCATTATCTGTTACAGCTTCTATCTCATCTATAACTAATCCATTATGTTTTGGATCATGCACTGGAAGCGCAACAGTTACTGCAATTAATGGAACTGGACCTTATGCTTATAATTGGTCGAGTGGTTCAGGTATAAGTATTGCAAATAATTTATGTTCAGGAAACTATGTTGTAACAGCTTCTGATGCAAATGGTTGTTCTACAACAGCAAGTGTAACAATAACTCAACCATCAATAGTAGCAGCTATAGCTAATAATTTTATAGCTGCAAATTGTTACGGAAGCTGCGATGGTTCTGCAACAGTTACAGGTTCGGGTGGTACTCCTCCGTATATGTATAGTTGGGCTTCAGGCACTCAAAACGCGCAGGTAAATAATACCTTATGTGCAGGTACTCATTTCGTAACAGTTACAGATGCTAATTTCTGTACTGCATCAACACCTGCTTTTATTTCTCAACCAAGTCAACTTACTATTATTAGTATTTCAAAAATTGATGTCTCATGTTATGGTTTGAATGATGGATCGCTTGATATTACAATTGGTGGTGGAATTGGTTTTTATACTTATTCTATAGGTTCTCAAACTGATACTGTTGGTCATTTTGGGAATTTATCTGCCGGTAATTATACTATTACAGTTACAGATTTAAATGGATGTACAACAACAAGTGCAAAATCAATAAACCAACCTTCACAGCTTTTAGTTTCAGCAATAACTACTCATTCTATTTGTCCTGGTGAATTTGCCTATTTATCTGCTAATGCTGCTGGTGGTACACCTGCCTATACTTATTATTGGAATGGTGTTGTGTCAAATCCTTCGATTGGGGTTAATCCTTTAACCACAACAAATTACACGGTTTCTGTAACCGATTCGCGAGGTTGTTCAAGTAATTCTGTAATTGTTAGTGTGCTTGTTTCATTACCACTTGTTGTTGATGTTATTGCTTCCCCAACTTCTATTTGTCCAGGTGATACTTCACAATTAAGTTTAAGTATAACAAATGGTGGTGGTCCTCCTTATTTAATTTATAATACAGCAGGAAATATTTTAATCCCTCCTGTTTATATTTCACCTGCAACTTCAGGTTTGCAATATCTATATGTTAAAGATGGTTGTGGTTCAATAGCACATGATTCAGTTTATATAACTGTTAATCCAATTCCCCCTGTAAGTTTTGTTAGCGATACTGTTTCTGGTTGCGAACCATTAACTGTGGCATTTAACCCTGGATCAGTTCAGGCGGGTCAGACTTATTATTGGAATTTTGGTGATGCCAGTTATAATGCAATTTCATATGATATGAATGCTGTTCATGAATTTACTCAGGATGGTATATTTGATGTTTCGTTAACAATTACTACTCCTCAAGGTTGTAGCAGTACATTTATACATCAACAAATGATAAGTGTTTGGCCAGCTCCTGATGCTAGATTTATTGCAAATCCTGCATCTGCTAGCTTTATAAAGCCTCAAATATTTTTTACAAACTTATCTGAATATGCAAGTACTTATATCTGGTCATTTGGAGATGGTGATTCTTCAAGTATTGAACATCCTATGCATTGGTATTCTGCTATTGGCAGTTATGTGGTGCACCTTGTTGCGACTACCGATAAGGGTTGTAGTGATACTGTAAATAGTGTTATAGTAATTCGTGATGAATATACTTTTTATGCTCCATCTGCTATATCTCCTGATTTTGATGACCTAAATGATGTTTTCTATGTTTTAGGAAACGGAATTAGTACAAAAGATTTTCATCTTTTTATATTCGATAGGTGGGGTTCGATAATTTATGAAACTGATAAATATGATCCAGAGCAACCTGCAAAATATGGATGGGATGGTAGTGCTAATGGAGGCGCAGTCGTTCCTGTTGGTAGTTATACTTGGTTGGTTAAATTTTACGATGGCGATCATATAGAACACGATAGGAGTGGGGTTGTAAATGTAATTAGATAAAAAAATGAATTAATTATAATAATGAAGATGGCTAGTGAAAATAACTAGCCATTTTTAATAAACATAAAATGTGTTTTTGATGTTTAATATAAAGAAATATATATTTTTTGTTTTAATATTTTTTTTTAAAACCTTAATTGTAAATTCTCAGGTACCTACTGTGCAGGATTGTTTAGGTGCAATACCTATTTGTCAAAATTCCTATACTACTTCAAATTCGTATGTTGGACCTGGAAATTATTCCAGTGAAATAAATATTTTCTCTAGTTCCTGTTTGTCATCTGGTGGAGGTGAAAATAATAGTGTTTGGTATACTTTTACATCTCAAACATCTGGCAATTTTAATTTTGAAATTAATCCGAACGATGTTTATGATGATTATGATTGGGCTGTTTATAATTTAACTTCTGCAAACTGTGCAGATATCTATAATAATTTAAGTCTCGAAATAAGTTGTAATTCTTATGGGTCTAATGTTGGAGGATATAATGGTTCTACGGGTGCAAGTAATGCTCAAGGTGGAACTACAAATTCAAATGGTCCAGGTGATTTATATGGCCCACCATGGAATGCAAGTATTCCTGTCGTTGCGGGTGGTACTTATGTAATTATGATTGATAATTGGTCAAGTTCTCAAAATGGATATAATATTAATTTTAATGGCTCCACTGCAGTTATTTTTGATAATATACCACCTCATATTTTATCCGTAAATAATCAAATTGCTTGTGGGGCTTCATCTTTAACGTTAAATTTTTCTGAGAATATTTTATGTAGCACAGCTCAAATTTTAGATTTTACTTTAACCGGACCAGGTGGTCCATATACAATAACTGCAATAACTGGTGCTGCATGTAGTATTGGTGGTATTCAGGAAAATACTTTTACAATAAATGTGTCACCTGCTATTGTAACATCTGGTACGTATTCGCTTAATTTGGTAACTACATCTGGTTCTGTTACTGATTTATGTGGAAATATTGCTCCTGCTGGTAGTTTGGATTTTAATATTAACGCGGTTAGTGCAACGGTGTCTGTTGTTAATTCAAATTGTGGGCAAAGTAATGGAACTGCAACCGTTATCCCAACTGGTGGTACAGGATCATATTCTTATTTATGGAATACAATTCCTAGTCAATCAACAGCAACTTGTACGGGTTTGGCAGCTGGTACCTATTCTGTAACTGTTACTTCTGGGAGTTGTAATGTCGTAAATACTGTTTTAGTAAATAATATAGGTGGTATTTCGGCTGGTAGTTTTTCAAATAATACTCCTGATTATTGTGAAAATGTAGTAGGATCTGTTACTGTAAATTTTTCGGATGGGCTTTTACCATTTAATTATTTATGGAATACCGTTCCTGTACAAAATACACAAACAGCTAGTGGTTTATCTGCAGGTAATTACTCTGTTACTGTTACGGATGCTAATGGATGCTCTTCAATATCAAATACTGCAATTAGCTCAACAAGCCCTTTAACTTTTGTTAGTTCTAAAGTTGATGTTTTATGTTATGGTGGTAATAATGGAACTGCTACAATTAATGTTACAAGTGGTGTTGGACCTTTTGTCTATAACTGGAGTGGAGGTGTAAGTATTACCAATGTTGCGACTAGTTTGACCGCAGGAAATTATAATGTTACAATTACTGATGCTAATGCTTGTTCGGCTAGTGGTAGTATTGTCATTACTCAACCTACACAGATTAATATAATAACTCAATCATTATCAAATGCAACTTGTTTTGGTTTGTGTAATGGAAGTATATCAGTTAATACCAGTGGAGGAACTCCAGGTTATAACTATTTGTGGCCAAATGCTTCTGTATTGAGTTCACTAAGTAATTTATGTGCCGGAACTTATATAGTAACAGTTACCGATGCTAATTCTTGTACTTTATCTCATTCTGTTTTAATAACACAACCGTTAGCGTTATCTGCATCAATAACAAATGTTATTAATCCATTATGTTCAGGCTCTTGTAATGGAAGTGCTACTGTTGTATCTATTAATGGAACTTCACCTTATACTTATTTATGGTCTTCTGGTTCGGTTTCTAATAATTCTGTTGGTTTGTGTTCTGGAAATTATATTGTTACAGTTACTGATGGTAATAGTTGTACAGTTTCAACGTCTTTAACATTAATAGATCCTGCTGTTTTAACTGTTTCTGTAAGTGACGTATATCCTGTTAATTGTTATGGAGGTTGCGATGGGTCTGCAACTATTAATGTTATTGGTGGCCTTCAGCCTTATTCTTATGGTTGGATTACAGGTACTGTATCGAGCCAAACTAATAATACTTTATGTGCAGGAAATTATATAGTAACTGTTACAGATGCATCTCAATGTTCTTCTGTTACTAATGTTTTAATTACTCAGCCTGTTGTTTTTGCTGTAACAAATTTTACTAAAGTAAATGTTTCGTGTTTTGGTCTTCAAGATGGAAGTATTGATTTTGATGTTGTTGGTGGTATCGCTCCATATACATATTCTATTGGTTCACAAAATAGTTCTGAAAGTTTTTTCGTTGGTTTAGGTTATGGAAATTATATTTTAACTGTTACAGATGCAAATAATTGTACTGCTACTATTGCATTTGCGATTGAACAGCCGCAGCTTATAGTTTTATCCTCTCCAACTTCTTATACTATTTGCGAAGGCGAACATGTAATGATAACTCCTACAATTATTGGTGGTACTCCAGGGTATACGTGGTATTGGAATGGCACTGTAAATACTGGCTCTTCTATTGATGTTAGTCCTTTGGTACCATCAGTTTATTCTGTTTCTGTTACTGATTCAAAAGGTTGTACTAGTAACTCAGTTACAATTTCTGTAGATCTTTATAAATCATTAGAAATTGATGTTTTATCGTCTCAATCTTCAATTTGCCCTGGTGAAAGCGTTCAGTTAAATGTTACCTTTAAAAATGGTGGTGGACCTCCTTATATTATATTTAACCAACAAGGGATGATACTTGTGCCACCAATATCTGTAACACCTAATAATTCTGGCTATATTTATATGTATGTAAAGGATGCTTGTAATATACTAGTTCATGATTCGGTATTTGTAACAGTAAATCCAAGTCCTGTTGTGACTTTTGTTAGTGATAAAGTGGAGGGCTGTGAACCTTTATTAGTTGCCTTTAATCCCAGTCCGATTCAGACAGGATATAGTTATTACTGGAACTTTGGTGATGCAAGTTATAATGCAATTTCTTATTCTACAAATCCGATTCATCAATTTACTCAGGATGGTATTTTTAATGTCCTGCTTACAGTAACTTCTTCACAAGGTTGTAGCAGTACTTTTTTGCATCCGCAAATGATAAATGTTTGGCCTGCACCTGATGCACGATTTATTTCACTACCTGCAACTGCAAGTATTGTTAAACCTCAGGTTTTATTCACAAATCAATCAGAATTTGCAAGTACTTATGTATGGTCATTTGGTGATGGCGATTCTTCAGGTATTGAAAATCCAATGCATTGGTATCCTGCTTTAGGTAGTTATGTTGTTTATTTAGTTGCCATTACTGATAAAGGATGTAAGGATACAGTGAATAGTGTTATAGAAATACGTGATGAGTATACTTTTTATGCTCCTTCTGCAATCTCTCCTGATTTTGATGATATAAATGATGTGTTTTATGTGCTAGGAAATGGAATTAGTACAGAAGGTTTCCATTTATATATTTTTGACAGATGGGGTAGTATAATATATGAAACTGAAAATTACTCTTCAGATCAACCTGCTAAAAGTGGTTGGGATGGTAGTTTTCAAAATGGGGCTATTGTTCCCGTTGGAAGTTATACTTGGTTTGTTAAATATTTTGATGGTGATAACATAAGGCATGAAAAAAGTGGTGTTGTAAATGTTGTTAGATGATTTTGTTTTAAGTTTGTAAATGATGGTAATTTTAAATTTAAATGATAATTAAAAAGGGAAACATAATATTTTTAATTTTTCTGTTAATAGCTATTAATTGTAAGTCGCAAGTTGTTATAAATGAATACTCTTGTTCAAATGTTTCAACTTCAGCCGATAATTATGGTAGTTTTGAAGATTGGATTGAATTGTATAATACAAGTGGTGTTGCAGTTAATCTTGCAGGGTATTATTTAAGCGATAAAGCTACAAATCCAACTAAATGGCAATTTCCAGCAGGGATTTCAATTGCGGCAAATGGACGATTAACGATTTTTTGCTCTGGCAATGATATCGTTGTTGGAACAAATATTCATACAAATTTTAAATTAACTCAAACAAAACCAGAAAGTATAGTTTTTTCTAATTCAACTGCTACAATACTAGAGAATATAGTTCTATTACCTACTCAAAAAAATCATTCAAGAGGAAGACAAACTGATGGTGCTGCTAGTTGGTCGCTTTTTTTAACGCCAACTTTTGGAACAGTAAATTCTGGAGCAGTACAGGAATATGTTGCAACTCCTGTTTTTAGTCAGCAGGCAGGGTTTAATGCCGCCGCTGTTACTTTAACTATTTCGTGTGCTACACCTGGTTCTACAATAAGATATACTATTGATGGTACTGAGCCAACAGCTGCTTCAACTGTTTATAGTGGAGCATTAAATATTGCTGCTACAACTGTTGTTAGAGCAAAGGCTTTTAGTGCAACCCCTGGTGTTCCACCAAGTTTTATTCAAAGTAATACCTATTTTATTAATGTTAGTCATAGTATTGCTACCCTTTCGGTATACGGTAATAATGTAAATACTTTGTTTGGTGGAACTAGTATGGAGCCTGATGCAGCGATAGAATATTTTGATAAAACAAACCAATTTAGAGTTGAAGCAACTGGTGTAGTAAATAAGCATGGAAACGACTCATGGGCTTACGATCAAAGAGGAATTGATTTTGTAACAAAAGATCAACAAGGATATGATTATGCATTAAGATATAATCTTTTTAATTATAAAAACAGAAATGAGTATCAACGTATAATTATAAAAGCTCTTGCAAATGATAATTATCCATTCGAGAATGGAGGGGCACATATTCGCGATCCATACGTTAGTACTTTATCGCAAAGAGGAGAGTTGTTTTTAGATGAAAGAACTTATGAGCCATGTGTGTTATATGTTAATGGTCAGTATTGGGGATTGTACGACATGAGAGAAAAAGTTGATGATGCCGATTTTACCGATTTTTATTATAACTCTGATGAAAAAGGTGTGCAGATGTTAAAAACATGGGGTGGCACCTGGAGCGAGTATGGGGGTGCTCAAGCACAAACAGATTGGGATAATCTCATGAATTATATACTTACTAATAATATGGCAGTTGCTGCGAATTATAATTATGTAGAAAATTTATATAACACAAAAAGTTTAGTTGATTATTTTATTTTAAATTCTTATGTAGTATGTTCTGATTGGCTTAATTGGAATACTGAATGGTGGCGAGGTATTAATCCAAATGCAGATAAAAAGAAATGGCGTTACTGTTTATGGGACGAAGATGCTACTTTTGGTCATTATATAAATTACACTGGTATTCCTGATCAAAGCGCTCAGGCAGATCCTTGCAATCCGGAACAATTAGGTGACCAGGGAGGGCAGGGACATGTGCCAATACTTAATGCGCTTTTAAATAATCAAACTTTCCGGCAATACTACGTTTCAAGATACGCTGACTTATCAAATACAGTTTTCTCATGTGTTAATATGCAATTTGTTTTGGATAGTTTAATTGCATTGTCAGCTCCGGAAATGCCAAGGCAAATTGCTCGCTGGGGTGGAAATATGGCTCAATGGCAGGCAAATGTTCAATCACTTAAAACATTTATCGATACCAGGTGTGCAGCAATGTCGCAAGGAATGGTTGATTGTTATAATTTAACCGGACCGTATAATATTAATTTTCAGGTTGACCCCCCTAATACTGGTATTATTAATGTGAATTCAATTTTGGTTCCAACATATCCTTGGAATGCTATTTATTATGGAAATATTGAAACTATATTACAAGCAACAGCAACTGCTCCGAATTATACTTTTGATTATTGGGAGTTAGTTGATCCTGTAACACCAAACACAACAGCCGATTCTGTTAATACTACTTTTACAGGAAGTCAAACAGTAATTGCGCATTTTAAAACAACAATTCCTCCAATAGTTGTTACTGGAGTTCCTACAAATTCACCTTGTTATGGAGATAATGTTGGTTCAATAGATATAACCGTATCAGGTGGAACCACAGCTACAGGAACATTTAATTATATTTGGTCAAATGGTGCAACAACACAGGATATTTATTTTTTAGTTCCTGGAAATTATTCTGTTACAGTAACTGATGATTCTGCGGGTGTTGAAGTTGCGTCATTTGTTATAACACAGCCATCTCAACTTGGATTAACTACTTCTCCTGATTTGCAGCTTTGTATTGGTGCTTCTGCAAATATTAATGCATACCCCACAGGAGATACTCCTCCTTATTATTATCAATGGAGCAACGGGAATATTACCTCTGGTTTTACAGTTAGTCCATTGTCTGATATTACATATTTTGTTACAGTTACTGGTAGTAATGGTTGTCCTGGTAAAATTGATTCTGTTCATGTAATTGTTAGTTCAGGGGTAGATTTAACTTTGATTGCAAATAAATATAACATTTGTCCATATGAAACTGTACAGCTAAGTGTAAGTATGAGTGGTGGAGGTGGCCCACCTTATCTGGTTTATAATTCTAGTGGGGCCATTGTTACGCCTCCAATATTTATTAATCCTATTTTAACCGGTTTCCAATTTTTATATGTACAGGATGGCTGTGGTTCTATTGCTCATGATTCAGTATTAATAACTGTCAACCCAAATCCTAATCCTGCCTTTGTAAGTAATATAAATGAAGGTTGCGAACCATTAACTGTAACATTTAATCCTGTATCAGCAGTAGCCGGACAAACATATAGTTGGAATTTTGGTGATTTAAATTATAATTCTGTTTCATTTAATACAAATCCAACTCATGAATTTTCGCATGATGGAATATTTGATGTTACATTAACAGTAACTTCTTCTTCTGGATGCGATAGTACAAAAGTATTTGCTGATATGATTAATGTTTTTAATACTCACGAAGCTAGATTTATTGCTAACCCAAATATTGTAAGTATTGTTAAACCTCAGATAATTTTTGCAAATCTTTCTGAATATGCTCTTACTTATATGTGGTCGTTTGGTGATGGTGATTCTTCAAGTATTACTAATCCTATGCATTGGTATCAAATGTTGGGAGAATATAATGTTAAATTAATAGCAGTTTCTGATAAAGGTTGTAAGGATACAGTAAATAGTTCAATTGTTATTAGAGATGAATATACCTTTTATACTCCTAATGCAATAACACCAGATGGTGATAAAAATAATGATGTGTTTTATGTTATGGGTAATGAAATAAGTGCTAAAAATTTCCATTTATATATTTTAGACAGGTGGGGAGGCGTTATTTTTGAAACAGATAAATATGATAAAGATCAACCAGCAAAATATGGGTGGAATGGAAGTTTGAAAGATGGCAGCACCGTATCAATTGGAAGCTACACATGGTTTGTGAAGTATTTAGATGGTGATGGAATTGAGCATGATAAGAGCGGAGTTATAAATGTAATACGATAAAAAATTTTAAGTAAATAAAAAAGGTTGAACAAATTGTTCAACCTTTTTTTATTTACAGAAATAGTAAAAACTATTTTTTAGCTTTTGGAGCAAATTTAATTGCAGCTTGTGCAGCAGCTAATCTTGCAATAGGAACTCTGAATGGAGAGCAACTTACATAAGATAATCCAGTTTTGTAACAGAATTCAACTGATGCAGGGTCGCCACCTTGTTCGCCACAAATGCCAACTTTTAAATCTTTTCTTGTAGCACGACCTTTTGTTACGGCCATCTCAATTAATTGTCCAACGCCATCCTGATCGATAGTCTGGAATGGATCAGCAGCTAATATTTTTTGGTCTAAATATTCATTCATAAAACCACCAATGTCATCGCGGCTAAAGCCAAATGTCATCTGGGTTAAATCGTTTGTTCCAAATGAGAAGAACTGTGCAGTTTTTGCCATTTTATCTCCAAGTAAACAAGCGCGTGGAATTTCAATCATAGTACCATATAAATAACTAATAGATTTTACTTTGAATTTTTTGCAAACTTCATCATAAATTCTATCAGCAATTTTCTTCGTAGAATCTAATTCAGCAACCTCAGAAGTAACAGGAACCATAATTTCAGGTTTTGGATGTTTTCCTTCTTTTAGTAATTCTAAAGTTGATTCGAAAATTGCGCGGAACTGCATTTCAGAAACTTCAGGATAAGTAATGCTTAATCTAACACCACGATGTCCCATCATTGGGTTGTTTTCGTGTAAAGCTTCGCCACGTTTTACAATGTCGGCAACTTTAATTTTTAATTCTTTTGCAAGTTCAGCTTGTTTATCCGGACTTTGTGGAACGAATTCGTGTAAAGGTGGATCTAATAAGCGGAATGTTACAGGAAGATTATCCATTGCTAATAAAGTAGCTTTGATATCTTTCTTAACAAAAGGATATAATTCATTTAATGCTTTAACTCTTTCGGCTAAAGTATTACTTAAAATCATTTTGCGAAGCGCCAACAAAGGTTTTTCAGAACCACCACCATAAAACATATGTTCTGTACGGAAAAGTCCGATTCCTTCTGCACCGTAATCGCGAGCAATTTTTGCATCTTCTGGTGTTTCAGCGTTTGTGCGAACTCCCATTGTACGGAATTTGTCAACAATAGCCATGAATTGTTTGAAACGTGGATTTTCTGTTGCATCCATTAATTTCAATGCAGTTTGATAAACATGACCTTTTGTTCCGTTTAATGTTACGAAATCGCCTTCTTTTAAAATAACTTTTGATCCCTCAACTTTTGCAGTCTTTGAAGCAGCATCAACATGAAGTTTTCCTGCACCAACAATGCAACATTTTCCCCAACCACGTGCAACAAGTGCAGCGTGTGAAGTCATACCACCACGAGCAGTAAGAATACCAACTGCAGCACGCATTCCTTCTACGTCTTCAGGATTTGTTTCTTCGCGAAGAAGAATTACTTTTTTGCCTTTACGTTCCCAAGCAACTGCATCTTCTGCAGTAAACACTAATTGTCCAACAGCAGCACCAGGACCAGCAGGTAATCCTTTTACAAGAACTTCAACTTTCTTTTCTTCTTTTGGATCACAAATAGGGTGGAGCAATTCATCTAATTGAGCAGGCTCAACGCGCATAACTGCAACTTTTTCAGTGATAAGTTTTTCTTTAAGCATGTCCATTGCCATGTTTAAAGCAGCTGTACCGGTACGTTTACCAGCACGACATTGAAGCATGTACAATTTTCCTTCCTGAATTGTGAACTCGATATCTAACATATCTGTAAAGTTCTTTTCAAGAATAGCACGAATATTACAAAGTTCTTTATAGGTTTTTGGCATAGCTTCCTGCATACTGTGCAAGTGCTTGTTTTGCTCATTTTTTGTATCGTTATTTAAAGGACTTGGAGTACGAATACCAGCAACAACGTCTTCGCCCTGTGCATTTACTAGCCATTCACCATAAAATAAATTTTCACCGGTTGCTGGGTTACGAGTAAAAGCAACACCGGTAGCTGATGAGTCGCCCATGTTTCCAAATACCATTGCCTGTACGTTTACAGCAGTACCCCATTCGTCTGGAATACCTTCAATACGGCGATAAGAAACAGCTTTTTTACCGTTCCAACTTTTGAAAACAGCTTTAATACCACCAAACAATTGTTCTTTTGCGTCATCTGGGAAAGCAGTTCCAAGTTCTTTTTTTACTTTTTTCTTGAATTCTTCTGCAAGAATTTTTAAATCGTCAGCAGATAATTGAGTATCTTCTTTTACTTTTTTAGATTTTTTGTATGTGTCAAGCATATCGTCTAATTGCTTGCGGATGTTCTTGTCTAGGCCTTCTGCTTTATCCATAACAACGTCTGCATACATCATAATTAAACGACGATATGAATCCCAAACAAAACGAGGATTATTTGTCTTTTTTATTAAACCAGGAATAGTTGCTGTACATAATCCAACATTAAGCACAGTATCCATCATTCCAGGCATTGAGCTTCTTGCGCCAGAACGACATGATAATAATAATGGGTTTTTTGGATCGCCATATTTCATGCCCATTTCGGTTTCTGCTTTTTTCATTCCAGCCCAAACTTCATCATAAAGTGATTTTGGAAGTTCACAATTATTTGCATAATAATCGGTACAACATTCTGTTGTTATCGACAGACCCGCTGGAACTGGAAGTCCAAGATTTACCATCTCAGCAAGGTTAGCGCCTTTGCCACCTAAAAGGTTTTTCATGTCGGCTTTGCCTTCAGCTTTTTTGCCACCAAAGTAATAAACGTACTTTTTAGCTTGCTTTTTTGTTGTTGGTTTTGAATTTGTTTTTGCCATTTTATTTATAATTCAAGTGAATAATTCAATATTTAAATAACCTTTCAAAAGTGCGAATTTTTTTAAAAAATTCAATAAATATATTATAAAAACTTTTTATGTCACTAAACATATTTGAGGTTATAATAAGTTATCGGTCTAACAATATGCAGTAATCATGCTCTCGGGTGAAATCTTAATATTGTATCTCGTAAATATGCACGATCTAAATGAGTATAAATTTCTGTTGTAATTATTGATTCATGTCCCAGCATTTCCTGAACTGCTCTTAAATCTGCTCCACCTTCTACTAAATGTGTTGCAAATGAATGCCGGAAAGTATGCGGACTTATATTTTTACTTAAATTAATTGCTTTTGCTAAACCTTTTATAATTGTAAAAATCATTACTCGTGAAAGTTTTTTTCCTCTACGATTTAGAAACACAAAATTTTCGTGACCTTTTTGTATTTTTTGATGATTTCTGGTTTTTTCAAAATAATGTTTTATTTCATGAATTGCTTTTTTGCTTATAGGTACAAGCCTTTCTTTGTTTCCTTTTCCAATAACTTTGATAAAAAGCTCGTCAAAATACAAACTTGATATTTTTAATTCTACAAGTTCGGTAACTCGCAATCCACAACTGTACAATGTTTCGAGCATTGCTTTATTTCTGTGACCTTCATTTGTGCTAAGATCAATCGCCCCTAGTAACTGATCAATTTCTTCAATATTTAAAAATATTGGGAGTTTTCTTCCTAATCTCGGAGCTTCTAGCAAAGCAGTTGGATCAATATCTAAATATTCACTTAAAATTAAAAATCTATAAAACGCTTTAATTCCAGAAATCATTCTAGCTTGTGATCTTGGGTGAATACCCATATCATTTACCCATGCAATGAATTTTTCGAGCAAAAGTAAATCTACTTCATCTGGTAATATTGAAATTTTAGTGTAGTTTAGAAAATTATTGAATTGAATTATATCATGCAAATAAGCATCAATAGAATTTTTAGAAAGCGACTTTTCGAGCTTTAAATATGATTTAAATTCTTTTATTGTAATTTCCCAATTCACAACTTTAACTTTTGAAATATAATTATGCGAATTTCAGAAAAATTCACGTAATTTGACTAAACAATTACAAAAATGAAAATTGCAGTTATTAACGGTCCTAATTTAAATTTGTTAGGCAGAAGAGAACCTGAAATTTACGGTAAAAAATCATTTGACGATTTTTCTTTAGAACTAGTGAAAATGTTTCCTGAAGTTCAGTTTAGCTTTTTTCAGTCGAATGTTGAGGGTATTTTAATTAACACCATTCAGAATGAAGGATATTTAGTTGATGGAATAATTTTAAATGTTGGTGGATATTCACATACTTCAATAGCAATAGCTGATGCAGTTTCTGCAATTTCTTGTCCGGTTATTGAAGTGCATTTATCTAATATTTTTGCACGCGAAAGTTATCGCCATTTTTCAATTGTAGGAAGCAAATGCAAAGGATCAATATCCGGATTTGGCCTGAATTCCTATGTTTTAGCAGTTAAAGCTTTACTCTGATTTTTTTCTAGAAAGCTGATACGCGATACCTTTTTAGTTCATAGTCAATGGTTCTTATACCATTTACAACTTTATAGCATTTAATCCGTCCGATATTTTTAGCATAAGCAGAAAATACAGACATTGTGTCGTTAAAATAATAATATACCAAAGCATTAAAATACATTGTAGTATCAGCAATTACTGTATCCATAAATAAGGTAGGAAGAGTTGGTGGAACAGTAAAAACTGCTGGAGTTAAGCCGTCATAAATGCTTGCATTTTCTACACAGGTTGTTCCAGAATGAAATAATTTACCCGCTGTTACATTGGTGAATTGTAGGTCATACTCAAACCGGTATTTATCGCAATTGTTATCAGGCTTTGTAGCTTCTCTTGTTATACTTCTTAAGATTATACTGTCGTTAGAGTTTGTAATTTGATTTTTATAAACCCACGAACTTCCTTCCTGGAATAAAAAATAGCCTTTATATTCTTCGGGAATATCTTTGTAATTATCAGCTTTTTTGCAACTTGCAATGGAAATAGCAATTAAGAATATAAGTGTAATTTTAAGTTTCATATAAAATTAGAATAATTTGTAAATTTAAAAAGAACCTGTTAATTTACAATTTTTAAGTAGAATTTTATCTAATAATAAACTTACCAAGGAAATCTGTCTATCATAAGGGTTAGTGAAACTCCTAAACCTGCTCCCGAAAAAATAAAAACCCAGTCGCGACGGGCAACTTTAAACCATGAAGTAATAATGTAACTTATAAATAGAATAATACTAACAATTAGAATTTGCCCAATTTCAATACCTACATTAAAAGATAATAGTGGCATTAAAATATTGTTTTCGCTTCCTAAAAGAGTTTGCAAATAATTTGAAAAACCCATTCCGTGAATTAATCCAAAAATTATAGCAGTAAAATATTTTACCCAGTGTGTTCTTAAGTTTACTCCGTCTTGCTTCGAAAACAAATTCCAAAATGCAGTAATAAAAACTGTTAATGGAATTAAAAATTCAACTAAATTAATCGGAATTGAAAATATTTTAAATGTAGAAAGGATTAAAGATGTGGTGTGCCCAATAGTAAAAGCCGTTATAAGTATTAAAATTTGCTTCCATTGCTTTACAAGATAAACAGCACAAAGGCATGTGATAAATAAAATATGATCATAACTTCTTAAATCGTCAATATGTTGAATTCCAAGATTTAAATAAAGCTGAAAGATGCTCATTTTTAACGCTTTTTAATTTATCAAAAATAGAAAAATGTTGTAACTTTATTGATTATTTAATTTATGCTTAAAAGAAGTCTTTATATTGTGGTAATTGCTTTTATTTTAATGGGTAATGCTATGCACCCCGTTCATGTTACTGTTACAAATATTGACTTTAATTCTAAACAAAAAGCATTTGATATTTCGACTAAACTTTTTTTAGATGATTTTCAGAGCGTAATTTTAAAAAATTCTAAAGTTGATTTAAACCTTGGAAAACCAAATGTATTATTAAATGCTGATGAATATATTAAGGATTACATAAGTGATAACATAAGAATTACAATTAATAAAAATAAGTTATCTTCTAAAAAACTAATATTTATAAGAAAAGAAATATCTGAAGGAGCTATTTGGCTTTATTATTCTTATCAACTTTCTGGAAAAATTGAATCAATTGAGGTTGAAAATAATCTTTTAAATGACTATTATTCTGATATGACTAATTTAGTGATTATAAAATATAATGAACTAGAAAGCGGTTATTCTTTAAATAAAAACAATACAACTATAAAAATCTCATCCTAATTATGAAATATTGTTTATTGTTAATAATTATTATTTTATCTATTGTTAATGCGTTTGCAACACATAATAGGGCAGGTGAGATACGTTATAGACATATTTCTGGTTATACTTATGAGATTACAATGGTAACTTATACATATGCACCTTCAAGCGCAGATAGGCCTGACTTAAAGGTAGGTTGGGGTGATGGAAATTCTACTATTGTTTATCGCATTTCACAAATTGTTTTATCTGATGATTATTTAAAAAATACTTATCAAGGTTCACATACATATCCAGGACCAGGTGTTTACGTGATTTCAATGGAAGACCAGAATAGGAATTTGGGCGTAGAAAATATTCCTAATTCTGTTGAGGTACCTTTTGCAATTAGAACTATTTTAAATATAAATTCAGCAGTTGGTAGTAATTCTACTCCAGTATTAACATATCCTCCTATTGATAAGGCAAAACTTTATTCTGTTTTTGTGCATAATCCTGGTGCCTGGGATCCTGATGGCGATAGCATTTCATATAAATTAACGGTTTGTTTGGGAGATAGCGCTCAACCAATACCTGGCTATTCAATTCCATATGCAAGTACTCAGTTGATTGTAAATCCAATTACAGGTGATTTAATATGGGATTCGCCACAACAAACAGGTATTTATAATGTTGCAATGTTAATTGAAGAATGGAGATTAAATAAAATAACAAACACATATATAAAAATAGGTGAAATTTTAAGAGATATTCAGATTGAGGTTGTTCAATCATATAATATTCCACCTTTACTTTCTCCTTTAAAAGATTTATGTGTTGAAGCAAATACATTAATTAATTTCCCCGTATCTGCAACAGATATAAATAACGATAGAATTACACTTAACGCATATGGTGGTCCTTTTCAGGTTTCCAATAGTCCGGCCAATTTTGATACTGTATATGGATATGGTAGTGTTACTAATAATTTTATATGGCAAACAAATTGCACGCATGTAAAAAAATTCCCTTATTTAGTTGTTTTCAGAGCAAAAGATAATTATTCTGATTTGAATTTAGTAGGACAACAAAAAGTTTATATACGAATAATAAGTCCTGCTCCACATAATTTAACTTTAATTCCAACAACAAATTCTATAATGTTAAACTGGTGGCATAGTCCGTGCACTCAAGCTATTCGTTATGATATTTATAGGAGAAATGGTCCTTCGGGATGGAATCCTGATTCTTGCGAAACAGGAGTTCCTGATTCGCTTTTTGTGAAAATTGGAAGTACTTATAGTGTTAATGATACAACTTTTTTAGATAATAACGATGGAATTGGTTTACCCATGGGTTATGAATATTGTTATAGAGTTGTTGCTGTTTTTTCTGACGAAGCCGAGAGTTATGCGTCAAATGAAGCATGTACAGAATTAGTTAAAGGAATACCTGTAATAACCCATGTTAGTATTAATAAAACAGATATTAATAATGGAAAAGTATATGTTGAATGGTCAAAGCCAACAGAATTTGATACAATTGCAGCCCCAGGACCTTATAAGTATTTAATTTATCGTTCTCCTGATTATTGGGGACAATCATTACAGCTTATTGATTCGTTAATGGATATTAATGATACTATTTACAACGATTCTTTAATTAACACTGAAGCAACTTCGTTTTCATATAAAGTAGAGTTCTATAACAATACTCCAGGAAATACTTTTTTAATAGGTACTCCAAATGTAGCTTCATCGCCATTTATTAATGTTATTCCTGATGATAACAGTGTGCAAATTAATATAAATAAAAATGTGCCATGGCTAAATTTGCGATATGATATTTATAGATTGAATCAAATTACGTTAATGTTCGATTCTGTTGGCAATACGCCATCTTTGCAATTTATTGATTCCGATCTTGTAAATGGTACTAACTATTGTTATAAAGTTAAAACTATTGGCGATTATTTAACAGGAAATTTTGTTTCACCAATTATTAATTATTCTCAGGAAATTTGTGCAACTCCAATAGATACTACTCCACCTTGTTCTCCCATTTTGAGTATACATTCAAATTGTAGTTTATATGTTAATAATTTAATTTGGAATAATCCTAATAATGAGTGTGCAGACGATGTTATTGGTTATAGAATTTATTTTTCACCTACTTTAACCGGTAATATGATTTTAATTGCCACAAAAAATAATGCAAATGATACAACTTTTGAAGATAATAGAATAGATTCATTATCTCTAGCAGGATGTTATGTCGTTGCAGCTGTAGATTCTTTTTATAACGAAAGCAGATCGAGAGTTAGAATCTGTATTGATGAATGTACTTATTACGAATTGCCTAATATTTTTACTCCAGATGAAAATGGACAAAATGACCTTTTTATTCCTGGTCCATATAAATTTGTGGATAGAGTTGATATGAAAATTTTTAATCGCTGGGGTAAATTAGTTTTTCAAACAGATAATCCCGATATAAAGTGGGATGGTAGAGATGTTGATACAAAAAAAATCGTATCAACAGGAGTTTATTATTATATATGTGATGTTTACGAAAGAAGACTTTCAGGAATTGAACTTAGAAGTCTTGCTGGTTTTATTCATGTTACATATTCAAAAAAATCCAACAACGAATAATGAAAAAGATTTTGTTGTTTATTCTGATTTTTAATCTCTCTTATACTTTTGCTCAAAGTGATTTTGATTTGTTTGTAGAATCTAAAATATTTGAGGATAAAGGAAAAATTGATACTTCTATTTATCTTATTTCTCATGCAATATCTATTAGTCCGGAGCAGATTTATTTACTACATCGTGGACAACTATATTTTAAATCAAAAAAATATAATGAAGCTTTAAATGATTTTATTCTTTTAAAAGATAGCAATAATAATGAAATTGATTATAAAATTGCATGTTGTTATGCTGCTTTGGATAATTTTGACGAAACAGATATTTGGTTAAGAAAATATTTGAATCTAAATAATAAACTGCCATCAAATGTAATTAAATCAGAAGCAATTTTTTCGAAATTTAAAACAACAACTCAGTGGACTGAAATATGGAATAAAAACTGGTATTCTAATTACGAGAATTATATTTCTGAAATGTGTTATTTGTATTCTAAAGGATTATATTCTGAAATTTTTGATGTTGTAGATAGTGCGCTCAAATATTTTCCAGAAAAAGATGAGCTATGGCTATGGAGAGCTAAAGCATTTAAATTTGGAAATAATCCAAAAGAAGAAATGATAAGTTTAGATAAAGCTTTAAAAATAAATTCAACAAGGGTAGATATTCTTTTAATTAGAGCAAATTTATTAAGAAAAGATGGGAAGAGTAAAAAAGCAATTGTTGATTATTCTTCGGCTTTAGAAATTCAACCTTGGAATGTAAAATTATTTAAAGAGAGAGGAATTTCTAAGATTGAATCTTACGACTACAATGGAGCAATAGTTGATTTTTTAAAATATTTCTCTTATGATATAAATGATGGCTCAGCTTTATACTATGCCGGACATGCTGCTTTCTTAAAGGGAGATTACAAAAAAGCGATAGAGCTATTTACAAATGCAATAAAACTTGAATCAAATTTAGTTGAATGTTATTTTGAGCGTGGACGTTGTTATTTAGATTTACTTAATTATGAAACTGCTTTTACCGATTTCTGCATGGCTATTGATCTTAAACCAAATAATGGAGAAATTTTTTGTTTTCGTGGATTATCATATTTTGGATTGAAAAATAAATTAGGTGCATGCCATGACTGGCAAAAAGCAAAAACACTTGAATATCCTAAAGCAGAAGAATATTTACTTAGATTTTGCAGCGATTTAAAATAATTATTTAGCAAGTATTTATACTGTATTAATAATAACTCTTTATTTATATTTGCGTATATTGTAGTGAGCAAAGTTGTAAAAAATGAATATGAAAAATTTAATCCTATTTATTTTTTTAATACTAAAATTTACAACTTTTATAGTTGCTCAAAACTCAATTAAAATAAATATTGAGACTCCTGATAATGTTAATGCAGGATCAGAATTTACCGTAAATATAGATATCAATAAAAATAATATTTTAGGTTTTGCAAAACTAGAACTTTATTTGCCTGTAGGGTTTATGCCTAAAGTAATTGAAGTAGCTGGTTCTACAGTTATTAATCAAGATCAGCTTTTAAAATTTATTTGGATAGAACTCCCTGAAAAAAACAAATTTAATATTTCGTTTATTGTTAAGGTAGATTATCGTATTATGGGATATAAAGAGATTTATGGGAATTTTCACTACTTGTTAAATGGTCAACGAAAAAAACATCCTATAGCTGTTTTACCATTAAATATTATTAATGAAATCAGTTTACGTGATAAAATTTCCACTGAAAATATAGTTTCAAGAAAAGTATATCCCGAAAAAATTACAAATCTAAATACGGTATTCAGGGTTCAAATTGCTGCAAATAAAAGAAGAATAAATAAGGAAATATTACAGGAATTATATATTGTACTTGCTGCTATTAAAGAAGAAACAATTGATGGTTTATATAAATATACAATAGGTGATTTTGCAACAAAAGAAGATGCAGATATTTTTAGAATAAATTGTGGCGTTACAGGTGCATTTATACTCAGTTATGAGAATGGTGTTAGGGTAAAAAAATAATTAATCAGAAAAAATATCAGTAAAAGTGATACTCTAAAAAGTAAAAAGATTTTTTTTAGAACCCTGATTTTTCGCCTTTTTTATTTGAAATAAGTGCGCCAATACAACCTTTACTAGTGCAGGTTTCATTAACAGAAATTGAAATAATAAGATTCATCGTTTCGGCAGGGGTAAAAGCAAAGAATGTCTTAGGGCTATATGAAGCTTGATCAATTTCCTGCTGAGATTTTTCAATTTCGAGTTTTAAATTATTTATATCTGCATCAATTTGAATTCTCTTTTTTCCAGTTTTAATTTTAATTTTCTGGTTTTCCAATGAAAGCATAAATTGCCTTTTCGATTCCAAATCTTTTTTCTTATTGTTATCAACGCCAAGTGTAAAGTATTCTTTTCCGTTTTCATCGGTTACTTTTATACTTGCAAACTTTAAAATAGCAGATGATGCAAGAAATGAGATTTTATAGTCTTTACCTTCATTGCAAACTACGTTTATCTGGGAAGATTTTCCGCCAATAAATAAGCCGCATTTGCTTTGTACATCATATTTCCAAGGATACCTAATGCCAGATTTCTGTATATTAAGAAACTCTTGACAGTTTTGTGAAATTGCAGCAAATGGAAGTGCAAATAATATTATTAATAAGATTTTGTTTTTCATAACATTTTAGTGTTAAGACATTTTGATAATAAGGCTTCTGAGATTATTTATTTCTTTAATAAAAGACTCAAACATCTCTTTAGTGAAAATATATTTACTTTTTTGGCCAATTACAACTGAAGAAGTATCAATTTTAGAAACAGAATTTTGTTCTAATACTTCTTTTGTAACTTTATCGTAAATTGCTTTAATGTTTTCAAATTTAGCTAGCTGTTCACTAACTTCTGGTTGATCTTTATACTTTTCAAGATTTAGAATTAAATTGTTGAAAGTAATTTTTTGACTAGCTATTCTTTGAATGTTTGGGTCTTTGTCTGAATATGCTCCAACTAAATTTGTAGCAATATACATGCTTTCTATCCATCCACCCGACATAATCAAAGCAAGGGTTTTTCCATTTCCACTTTCTTCTAGTTTTTGAACTACACTATAATATGAATTATTTGTAATATCAAGAAGCGAATCAGCATTAGCAATGTTATTTTCTAATCGACTGTATGTTTCATTACCAATAGCAGTTGAAAGACCCATTTGATCGCTCATGCTTTTTACCTTTCCAAAATACTTTAAACTAGGTTGAAATTTTTCGAATGCAGCTAAATACGCTAAATCTGCAGCATAAATACCTAAATTAAGTTCTTGAGCTGTTTTTGATTCATAAACTGATTTTTCAGAATTCATTAAATTATCTCTGAATTTACAGCCAGAATTTTTTATTAGTGCAAAAAGCTCGTCAGGAGCAGGTACCTGAAATACTAAATCTGGCATTTGATCATCCATTGAAACAGAATCAGTTTCTAAACTGTCTGTCATGTTTTCTGTCGTACTGCTTGAATCTGAATTACATGCTGTAAATACAGCAGATGTAAAAACCATTATAATAAATGAAATGCGCTTGATAGTTTTCATAGTTAAACTATTAAAATTTAGCAAACCTACATTTTTTTTTAAAAACATACAAATTCAAAACTTAATTTTCTGAAATAATTAAAAGCCAATACCGTTTTTATTATATTCGTAAAAAATTAAATTAATAACTTAATACATGATTATTAAATTTCAATTTCTGTTGATTTTAAGCTTTTGTGTACTTTTTCCATTACAAAATTTTGCACAAAAAAATAAAAAATCAACTGAAAAATATGAGAATGCAAAGAAGTTATTGCAAAGGGGTGATTTTGAAAACGGCAATAAAGCTTTAAACCAATTAATAATAGATGATAGTACTTATGCTCAGCCATATTTATTGCTAGCAGAATTATTTTATAATGCACAAGATTATAAAGGTATGATTCCAATTTATGAAAGGTGCGCTTTAAATTGTGCAAAAACTTATCCTAATATTTTTGTGTTATTAGGAAATAGCTTGGTGTATGTTGGGGAAGTAAAAAAAGCTAAGTTGAATTTCGAGAAATTTATAAAAATTAAAGATACAAATCCGGAGTTAAAAGCTATGGCCGAAGAAGAATTAAAGAAATGTGATTTTTCTTTGGATTTAATGTCTAAACCGGTTCCTTTTAATCCTCAAAATTTAGGAAATCTTGTTAATTCAATATGTGATGAGTATTATCCAAATCTATCTCCCGATGAATTAACAATGATTTTTACCAGAAAAATTCCAAAGTATTCTGGTGCTGATCCTGCTTCTGAAAACACACAAGAAGATTTTTATATCAGTAGTTTTTTAAATGGAAACTGGACTAAAGCAATACCTATTCCTGGAAGCGTAAATACTGCAAATAATGAAGGTGCTCAAACTATTTCAGGAGATGGACAATTGATGATTTTTGCAGCTTGTAACAGACTAGACGGAATGGGACAATGTGATTTATATTTTTCTAAAAAAGTAAATGGAAAATGGAATACTTCAAAAAATATTGGGAACGTTGTTAATACTGTAAATTGGGAGTCTCAACCTAGTATCTCTTCTGATGGACGAACTATTTATTTTTCAAGCGAACGTCCTGGTGGAAACGGACAGTCTGATATCTGGAAAACCACAATGAACGAATATAACAAATGGGCAACTCCGGTTAATCTGGGTAATGTTATTAATACAAGAGGTGCTGAAACATCACCATTTATTCATCAAGATGGGAAAACATTATATTTTTGTTCTAACGGACTAATGGGTGTCGGAGGTTTTGATATTTATTTTTCAAAACTTAACGAAGAAGGTAAATGGTCAGAACCTAAAAATCTTGGATATCCTATAAATACAACAAAAGATGAAATTGGATTGGTCGTAAATGCTCAAGGTAATAAAGCATACATTACATCATCACGAGATGGTGGCACTGGACTTCAGGATTTATATTTTTTTGAACTTTATAAGGAGGCCAGGCCCGAATCGGTAACATATATAAAAGGAAAGGTTTTCGATAAAGAAACAAAAAAAGCTTTAAAAGCTGAATTTGAATTAAAGGATCTTAAAACAGGGTTAAGTGTTACAAAATCGTTTAGCGATGAATCTGATGGTAGTTTTATGATTTGTATAACACCAGGCAAAGATTATGGTTTATTTGTTTCTTCAGAAGGGCATATGTTTTACTCAGAAAATATTAATCTTACTTCAATTTCTCCTTCGCAAAAGCCATTTGAAATTGAAATTCCAATTGAACAAATTAAAAAAGGAAGTAAAATTATTTTAAAAAATATATTTTTTAATACTGATTCATTTGATATAAAAAACAATTCCGAATCAGAATTAAATAAACTCATTTCATTTATGAATTCTAATATCTCAATTAAAATTGAGGTGGGCGGGCATACCGATAACAAAGGAAAACCTGCATATAATCTAGATTTATCACAAAAACGAGCTAAAGCAGTGTATGATTTTCTTGTTAAAAAGGGTGTAGTAGCAGCTCGTTTAAAATTTAAAGGTTTTGGAGATACCGTGCCAATTTCAACAAATGACACAGAAGAGGGCAGGGCCTTGAACAGAAGAACAGAAATGAAAATTGTTGAATGATTTATTGTTTGTATATTTATTGTAAGGTTGCAATGCATTGCAACCTTACAATTTTTCAATTACCGTGGTCTGTGACACACAGACCACAGGAGAATAATGCAGTCAGGTCTTTCGACCTAACTTTTTTAAAACTTAAAATGGCAAATCGCCGGTTGAATCAGTAAAATTAGGTAAGTCAGAAATATCTGGCATCGGATTATTAGGTTCTGAGCCTGAAGAATTTGATGTAGCACCAGAAGCTAGTTCAATTTTCCAAGCTTTTACATCGGTATACCATTTACCATTAAATTCGCGACTTTCAACATCAAATGAAACATCAATTTCATTTCCTATTTGTAATGCACTTGTACTTATTTTATCGCCCCAAATGGCTATGCAAACTTTTTTAGGATATTGCCCTTTTGTTTCAATAATAATGTCTTGTTTTTTCCATTCGCCATTTTTACCAGTTCCGGTCTGTAGTGGTAGCAATTGTATCAAATTCCCAATAATATTCATATAGTGTTTTATTAATTGATTTTAATTTTAAATAATTTGTAAAATTAAACTTTAATAAATCTCAAAAAAATATTTCACTAAAAATTATCGGCAAAGATTAATGATTTTTTTAAATTTTGTATTCAGTCTATTTTTATTTACTTTTAATTCAATATATATACTTTTATGAAAATTGATAAGCTGCTGATATTAACAATTTTATTCTTTTCGAATATCTCTTTTAGTTTTGGACAAATTGCTGCGTGGGATTTTTTTGGCGTAACTACTGCAATACCAACTTATGCTGCAACAACTTTTGATGCTAATTTAAGCTCTTCAAACCTGATAACCAGAGGAGCTGGTGCTAGTGCTAGTTCCGCTTCAAATTCATTTAGGACTGCGGGTTTTAAAAATGAGGGAATATCAACTTCAAATACTGATTATTTTCAAATAACTATTTCACCTGCTATTGGATATAATTTATCATTAAGTACAATTGATGCAAAATTTGGTGGTACTGCTTCATATTATGCTCCTCCTGGCGTTACTTCTCAATTTTCATATAGTCTTGATGGAACAAATTTCACTCTTATTGGTTTGCCCGATCAAACAACTAATACAACAATGGCTCAGATTGATTTGACTTCGATTTCTGCTTTGCAAAATGTTGCTACGGGTACAATTGTAACAATCAGATACTATGCCAGTGGGCAAACAACAACAGGTGGGTGGGGTTTTTATTCGTCTGCGGCAGGAACGAATGGGTTAGCAATTGGGGGAACTTTAACTGTTGCAAATCCAAATAATAATGATTCTTATGTTCAAAGCCCGGTAACGCAAATTAATACAGGTAGCATTTCTTCTCTTGCAACTTCTCTAGCACTAGCTGTACCAGTATTTAAAGCCACTGTTAATGATGCCGGTACAAGCGATGGTTTGCCAACAAATATTACACAAATTACTTTAAAAAATGCAAATCCTGTAAATTCTGCCGATTGGCAATCAGCAATACAAGGTGTTACTGTTAAAAATGGATTAAATGTAGTAGCTATTCAGCAAGTTGTTATTAATTCTGGGTCAATTGTGTTAAATATTAATTCAGGAGATTTGGTTATTTCAAATGGTGGCTCTGCAGAACTTACAATTGAGATTTTTTTAAACCAAACTGGATTAGTAGACGGATCTCAGCTTCAGTTTTTAGTTAATCATTTATCGCATGGTTGGAGTTCTGATATGAATGGTTCTGGTTTTAGTCCAACTTTTGTGTCTGATGTTATTTCAAATATATTTTCAATTGATGTAACAGCCACAAAACTCGAATTTACTTCAGTGCCAACTTCAGTATGGGCAAATCAAAATTTCGGTATTTCTGTAAATGCTACTGATGTATATAATAATCTTGACTTATCTGCTAATAATCAAATAACATTAAGCAAAGGTATTGGTAGTGGCACTTTATCTTCTGTTACAGGGTTGACTCAAAATCTTTCAGGAGGAATTTATAATTGGGTTGATGTAAAATATGATACACCCAGTTATTTGTCACTTTCTGTAAGTGAGCAAGCTTCTCTGATATCCTCAACAACAACAGGATTAATAAACTGTATGCCTACGGGGCAAATTTTAAATGAGTCTTTTACTGATGGTGATTTAAATTCAAATCCAACTTGGTTTGGAGAAACAGGCGATTTTATTATTAATACTGATTTACAGCTTCAGTTATTTACCACAACTCCGGCAGCAGATACTTCCTATTTAGTAACTCCTTTATGGTTAACATTAGACAGTATTGAATGGCAAATGTATATTAAACTAGGTTTTGATCCTTCTGATAATAACTTTTCTAGGTTTTATTTGATGAGTGATAATGAAAATTTAAAGAATGCATTAAACGGGTATTATTTGAAATTTGGAGAAAATGGATCAAGTGATGCTGTTCAACTGTTTTATCAGAATGGAACAACTATAACATCTGTTTGTCGTGCGATAGATGGTCAAATTGCATATTCTCCAGCAGTAAGAGTTAAAGTTGTTAGAACAATGGCTGGGTTATGGAAATTATTTGTTGATCCAACAGGAGGTTCTAGTTTTGAACTACAAGCTCAGGGAATTGAAACTTCTTTTTTGCAAAACGGTTTCTATACTGGGGTGTATAATAGATATACTAGTACAAATGATGAAGGAAAATTTAATTTCGACGATTTTTATTGTGGTCCAATTCAGGTTGATTCCATTGCACCAACATTTGTTGATCTTTCTGTAGTTGATTCTCTGCATTTAGATTTACATTTTTCAGAAGGAATTTCATTAAGTACTGCACAAAATGTTTTAAACTTTGTTATTAATAATGGAATTGGAAATCCAACCTCGGCTATAAGGGATGCTCTAGATTATAAAGTAATTCATCTTACATTTTCATCTCCTTTTATATCCGGAACAACATACACAATAATTGCAAGTAGTCTTAAGGATTTTTCAAGTAATCTAATATCTCAACCAGTTAATCAAACCTTTGTTTGGTATAAGGCTATTCCATTTGATATACAAATAAACGAAATAATGGCTGATCCAACTCCTCTTGTTGGTTTACCTGATGTGGAATACATTGAATTGTATAATCGTTCGGTTTATGATATTGATTTAACTGATTGGACTTTAAAAATTGGTACAAGTACTTCTGTTTTTCCATCAGTAAAAATTCCTGCAAATGATTATTTAATTGTATGTACACAAATTGCACAAACAGGTTTGCAAACTTTTGGAAATACAGTTGGAATTATCTCTTCATCGTCTTCACTAACAAATGCAGGTACTACTATTACCCTCAAAAATAAAGAAGATCAAACAATCTCATTAATTCAATATTCCGAATCATGGTATAGAAATACCAATAAAAAAGATGGTGGTTGGAGTTTAGAACAAATTGATCCAATGAATCCATGCGGTGAAGAGGCAAATTGGATTGCCTCAAAAGATATAAAAGGTGGAACACCCGGAAAAGTAAATTCTTATATTGGTTCGAATCCGGATAATATTAACCCTGAACTTTTAAGAGCAGTACTTACATTACCAGATACTTTGTTATTGACTTTTAGTGAAACGATATTTGCAAATGATACTTTAAATAATTCAGATTTCTTAGTAAACCATAATATAGGTTCGCCAATTAGTGCCGTTTTTAAAGATGCCACTAAGAAAAAGGTAGTTTTAGTTTTTAATCAGATTTTTATAAAAGATACAATTTACGAGGTTACTGTAGTCGGTCAGCTTAAAGATTGTGCTGGTAATTTAGTTGCAATTTCTAATAAAGCCTTGTTCGCCATTCCTGATACAATTATTCCAGGGTCATTTGTTATAAATGAAGTACTCTTTAATCCGAATACTGGTGGTGTAGATTATGTTGAACTTTATAACAATACTTCAAAAATTTATAATTTAAAAGATGCTGAGTTATCAAATGTAAATGATACTTCATTTAATAGTATTGCTCCTGAAGGATTTTATATGTTTCCGGGAGACTTTGCAGTTTTAACAACTGACCCAACAAAAGTTTATCCGTTTTATTCTTGTCCAAATAAAAAGGCTTTTGTGAAAATTACATCTATGCCAACTTTTAATAATTCTGATGGTAGAGTTTATATTTCAAATAAATCTTATCAGGTTGTTGATGATTTTAGCTATACTGAAAGCATGCATTTTCAATTGTTAAATTCGTTTCAGGGAGTTTCTTTAGAACGTATTCATCCTGATTTTGTAACACAAGTTAATAAAAATTGGCATTCTGCTGCCGAAAGTGCAGGGTTTGGAACACCGGGTTATCAGAATTCTCAGTATTCACAATTTGAACAAATTGATGCTTCTATAACAATTGAACCTGAATTATTTTCACCTGATAATGATGGTTATAATGATGTTTTAAATATTAGGTATAAATTTGACGAACCTGGTTATGTGGCTAATGTTACAATTTTTGATGCTAGAGGAAGAAAAGTAAAATCATTAGTTTCAAATGAATTGTTATCAATTGATGGATATTTTACATGGGATGGGCTTAACGATGAAAACCAGAAAGCAGCAATAGGTGTTTATGTTGTCTTTGTTGAAGTGTTTAATTTAAATGGAAATGTTAAGCACTTTAAAAAGGCTTGCGTTGTTGCAAGTAAATTGTAGAATAAGTCATCACAATATTTTGCTAAACTGATAGAGGTAACTCCAACATGGGCGATGAAGGAATTTAAGACTAGATGCTTCATTTCATTCAGCATGACAAATCACAATGTCATTCTGAGCAACGCGAAGAATCTATTATGAGATACTTAATTATTTTATACTTTATTTAAGAGTGCATACTTAATACTTAAAATGCAAATAAAAATCTTTAGTCATTTCTTTGTATTCATTTGTATAGTGATGACGAACTCCAGTTTCAATTGTTATTTCTGATTCTATTGTACAATTTGTTTTACCTGGTGTGGCTAATGAAAACTCCATTAGAAATCTGTGTGTTAGTTTTGATGGATTAGGATTTACTTTACATAATCTGTTGCAAAATAATCCATTTTTATTCGAAATATTTATAAACTCTTTTGCAAGGTCGGTGGGGTAAATAATTGCAAGTTTGCCATCTGGAGTTAAATTGTTTTCACAAAAAGATAAAATATCTTGTTGGCTTAATTTATCTGTATGCCTTGCAATAGTTCTCGATTCATCAGGTGCTTTTAATGAATTTTGAAAAAATGGTGGATTTAAAATAATAAAATCAAATTTTATTTCGGGTGATTTAAATTCTTGTAATGATAAATTTAAAAGTTTTATCCTATGCTTCCATGGTGAATTGTTAATATTTTCTTTTGCTTGTTCTATTGCTTGCTCGTCAATATCTATTGCAGTAATCTCTGCATTGCATTTTTGTGCAATCATTAATGCTAAAATTCCAGTTCCCGTTCCAATATCTAATGCAGTTTTTGATTCGGAACAATTTGCCCATGCACCAAGTAAAATAGAATCAGTACCAATTTTCATGGCACATTTATCTTGCTCTACTTTAAATTGTTTAAACTGAAACCAATTGTTTGGCATTTGTAAGAAAAAGAATTAATGTTGTGTTTTCTACCTCAAAATATACATTTTCCCAAATCCCTCTTTAAAGAATTTGTCGGCATCTGTTGCTCTGTGTTCAATAGTTTCACTATTTAGTTTTGCAATAACTTTGAAGAAATATACTCCATTTGCTAATTTGTCGCCATACATATCGGTACCATCCCAGGCAAATTGTGTAATGTTATTGCCAATATGAATTAAGCCTAATTCGTTTAATCCAATTTCTCTTACAAATTTACCTGTAACAGTTATTATTTGTATTCTAAAGTCATCAGGAATTTCAGAACCGGTTAAGGTAAATACAAATCTGGTTGAAGTACTGAAAGGGTTAGGGTAATTATAAACATTTGTTATTGTTGATTTGTTAATCACTTCAAAATTTATTCGGTAGTCATTACTTCCGCTTTCGTTATTCGAAATATCTTTTGCTTGTATACGCAATTGATATTTACCATCATCAAGTGTTGGTCTGTATTCAATAATACAACTGTTGTTAGGTAATAGTGCCGGTGTCCATTGAAGTTCTGATAAGGTGCTGTTAAAGTAAATCCTCTTTTCAATGCCGGTTGATTTACTTGTTAGATAAATTCCAAAAAGTGCAGTATCATTTAGTCCTAAGAATTTATTTTCGTCTTTTAAATTTGTTAAGATATATGGTTTAGCTGATACAATATCGCCATTCATAATATGAATTCCATCAAATGTAACATCGAGCAATGGATTTGTTTTATCGTTCAGTACTACAAATGGCTTTTCTGCATAATTATTAAAATGGTATTGCTCAACTTGGTCATATGCGCCTGTGTTAGTATCTGTCGGATTAACTTCATACCAGATGTGATTTAAACCAGTATGGCCTGAAGTGTTAAATGTTATGGTGTCAATTAATATATCGCCAGCTGGATGAGGTCTTAATTTGCGATAACCTAAATCTAATAGTTGATTGTTTTTATCCTGTAACCAATATCTTACTCTCAAACTATCCATATTATACTGACTAATGTTTTCTGTAGCAACAGCGAATTTCATAATATCGCCTTCCTGTAAAGTATCGTAGTGAAAAAACAATCCTTTTGAAGGATTAATAGCAGTTTCAGGGGCTTCGTCATAAGTAATTTGCCAGTGAGATAACTGTGCAGGTGTCTCTAATGAATCATCTTTAGTATTAAATGAAAGCCTTAAATATGGAAATTGACTAGCGTCTGCGTAATTATAAAGATCGTTAATGTTGTAATTTGTTGTAGGAATATATGGTATGACTAAACTGCTATCATTATTTGGTTTAAAAGCTGTTGTTTCTAGGTGAACCTGATCTTTAGTAGGGTTTTCTATTGCACTTTGTTTCCAATGTAAAGTTTTCCAATAGGTAGATGGGCCAATTAAAGTGGAACGAACATGACCGGAATTATAATGAGTAGGAATTTGAACGTATAAATCAATTGTATCATGATTATTATCACCCCATTCTTCACGAACAGTGCTTACATCACCTTTTTTAGCATAAAAGATATAAGGAATATCATTTGCTAATGTTCTGACCTTTGTTGCGCCTAATGCTTCAAATGATTGATATGTTGCTTCAGGCCATGTTTGAAAAGCGCCATAATTAAAACTATAAGCTAAAATATAAAAACTATCAGGTACTTGTGTTAAAAACGTTGCAAGATTGTCAATGTAAGGCGCTGAAACATGAAATACAAAATATTTATCTAGCCTTGTTCTGCTTGGGCAAGAAGAGCTACCTTGAAAACTTGGCCAATTTACCTGACCATAATTTCTTGAAAATTCACTTTCCCATGGAACAAGTGTAGTTGGATCAATAACAACAAGTAACATAGCGCCATTTGGGCCACATGACGAGTAGTCTGTTACTGCATCAAGGTAATACCTAATGCTAAAGTATTCGGCAGGATTTGGAAGTCCTTTGTTATGGCATCTTAGTTCTTTTGGGGAGCTTACAAAATCTAATTTTCTGTTAGTTCTATTGTAGTCAATATCTGAAAAACCATCTTTTTTAAGCTGAAAGAAATGTGCTTGGGACCAACCTGTTTTCCCTGGAATATAAGTGAATGAACTTTCTTTCCAGTTATAACTACCACTACCTTGTGGTACAGGACTGACCCTCCAGAAGTATACCGTGCTATCTGTTAAAGTTAAGTTTGGTGTCCACGAAACTATTCCACCAGAATGATTAACAAAACCTGATTCTAATGGGGCCATAAATAAATCTGTAGTATCTATTTCAAATGCATAGTTTTGTATTCCAATAAAAGGATAGCCTGTTGATGCCATTAATGTAACAGTATTGTTAGGATGTATGGCAAATTCGTAAGGGAATATAGGGGTAAGATCACCTGAGCGTATTGTTAAATCTGTGCAAGATGAGTTATTTGTCTCACTCATTTCTGCAATCCAGTTTTCCGAATCAACGTTTACGCAGAAATGATTTATTCCAGGTCCGTTAACAAAATCTAATGGAACTTTAATATATAAAGTATCTTTAAAATGACAACCAAATGCAAATTTTGTATAAGTAAATGTAGTTCCGTTTGGCAAAGTTCTGGTTAATGTTACTGCAAAAGTATCGTTTATTGCTTTACCAATGTTTGTAATAATTATTTTGACATCAAATGAATCGCTAGCTGCCGAAACCGTAACGATTTCAGGGACAAAGCTTATTGAACTTGAGTTAATTGTTAAATCAGGTAAAGGGAAAGATTTTAAGTTCACTGCAGGGTCGCCATGTAAAGTAAATTCAAGGCATGTTTTTAACATATAATCGCCGTAATCGTTATATATAGTTCGGTTTCCGTCTTTTATGCATTTTCCGATTGGCTTGGTGTAATTTTTATATGCAAATTGTTTGTATAATTCTGTTGTGTACAAATTTAAATTCCAGGGATAACCTAAGTCAACAGTAGCCAGAAATCCAATTGCTCCTTTTTGCTGAGAGAAGATCCATCTTTCACTTACTTTTCGTGGGGCTGGTAAATGAATGTCGCCTGTTAAACATGAATTAGCAATAAGAAGTGGATATTTGTTATTGTTAAAATAATTGTCTGGTTCTTCAAT
This sequence comes from uncultured Bacteroidota bacterium, assembly GCA_903837285.1. Taxonomy (GTDB): domain Bacteria; phylum Bacteroidota; class Bacteroidia; order Bacteroidales; family GWA2-32-17; genus GWA2-32-17. The sequence continues at coordinate 41,199 of CAILUD010000001.1, forward strand.
GTTTTGGTCAAAACCATCAGTATAGCCATGACCAAAAAATGTAATTAATGAAGTTCCATCATTAATTAAATTTCTAACTGAATCTGATACTGTAATCTGTATTGGAAGACTTGTGTTTTTTAAAAAAGTATTTACATTTCCACCAAAAAGAGTGTCAGAAATTATTGCGCCAAAATTATTTAAATAGCCAGCATATTCACGTTGTTGAGTAGTGTCGGTTCCGCCACCAAAATGTATAATTCTTTTCATCCATTCTGCTGGAACCAATCCTTCATGTGCTATAATTTTTGAAAGATATATGTTAACTTCATTGTTATTTGTTGCAGCAATTCTGCCAATAGGTATATCCTGAGTTTCGTTATTTGATAAAATTTTTGTTGTAAGTAAATTATCGCAAGAAGGACTACCATATGAGGGAACAAGAGTATTTGCAAAATTAGAGCTGTTCTTTCTAAAGCTCTCATTATATAACCAAGTACCTGAATGGATATTTTTCCCGATCAGAAATACGTATTTTGTTGCACTATCATAATTTGTTGAAATAAATTTCAGAAAATTTTTAATAGCTAAAGGATGTTTTTTTACTCCGTAGGCAAATTGATCATATAATTGTTCCACATCGTAACAGTATGCATTAAATCCGGTTGTGTTTCTGTAATCCCTATAGGCATTAGCACCTGAATTTAATAAAGGATTAGTTATAATTATATAATCTGAATTAAAGCCTGATGTTAAATAATTTGTATAAATTTTTAATTTTAAGGAGCTAACTTGATAAACTGTATCTGCAATATAACAAGTTTTTTCGCCCGTACCATTAGGCACAATTGCATTTAAAAAACCTCCTTGTAAAACTGTTGTTATCTTTCTGTGATTTGTTATATCCCATAACACAGTGGTTGGTGTTCCAAACTGACTTATTTGTAATAAAGATTTACTTCCATTACTATTTGGAATTCTAAAATTTTGACGAAATAAACTATTAAAATCAAGATTTCTGGCATAGGTCATAAATAGATATGCTACTTGCATATTATCTGTTGGAGCCCCTATATCGTTAATACTGCTAAATGAAATATTCGTTGTTGATAGAATTGTAGCTGTTGTTGAATATGTGTTTTTAACAGAAGTTTTTTCAGAAAAAGTTGTATCAAAAAACACAGTATTTCCTAATAAAACATTTAAGTGATGACCATTACTTGAATTTGTTGCAATTGAAACTTTTATTGTGGAAGGTGTTATTCCTGCTACGTAACCAGGGGTAAATAAATACTTAGTAGTTGTTTGTCCCAAACCAAAAGATGATTCGAACCAACCTTCTCCTTTTAAATAGCGAGGCCCGTTATCTGCATTGTAAAAATATTGTGGATTATTATAAAGAACATCAACCATGCAGTAATTTGCAAGAAATGAGGAATATGCGCTAAAGTTAATATCAGTTTCAAATGATGCTCTGCGGTTATTTAATGAATTATTATAGGTAAGAAAATAATACGCAGTATCGGTATACATGCTGTAAAAAGGATTTGTAATGTCGGTAATCGGTTCAAACAAAGCAGAATCTAACCACCCATCATTCCCTTTTGCATAAAATTCAATAAAATCTTGAGTGTGAAAAATACCGTCATTTTCTCCCTGAAGATAAATATATTGTTCTTGTCCACGATAAAAAATCTGAATATTTCTAGGGTCATAACTATTAATAGGATACCCCGAATTTTCAAGTGTTGATCTTGAAATTCTATAAATTCCTTCTTTGGTAATTGGTATTTTGTAATATTTCTGACTATAATTAATCCACTCGTTACCAAATGGTTGTGCGAATGTAAAAGTAGCACTAAATAGTATGATAATAAAAATTAAATGCTTTCTCATTTTGTAATAATGATGTTGCAAGATACAAAATATTTTAGTTTTGTATATAGTTTTATACCAACTATATTAGAAAATAGCCCTACCTATTGTCCATCTTTTTTTAAGAGGGTAAGGAGATGAATAAAAAAATGGGCTATTTTAAAGTTCACCGTGGCGTATAAATGGCGTTAATTCACCATTTAACTAATCAATACTTTGGACAAGGAATAATTACTTTTCTGGTTTTTTTACGAAGTTTCTGATCCTGATTAAATTCGTAAATTACTGAGATTTCGTGTGAGCCAAGTGTGTTTGCAATTAACCTCGAAATAGTAATGTCGTATGTGTAGCCTACTTTAAATTCTTTCCATTGATATCCAAAAAGTAATATGATTGCATCATTATTCATATACCCATGTTTGTATGCTTTAAAAAGAGGTATTCCACGATACCAGGCTCCAAGGATTATGGGAATCCTTGTCCAGTACATTCCTAAATCCATTTGATCAAATTTACCTTGCGAACGAATATTTACAGCAGCGGTTATACTTTCTTCATTATAATTGCTGGTTTTTCCGTTAAGAAAAAATTTGCCACCTCCATGAATTGTGTATTTTGTTGGAACTAAACTAACACCGTCAATTATCGATTGATTTGGGGTTGTTAAATGGTCAATTACAAGTCCGCCCCAATATTTTTCGGAATAAATAAGTATTGAAGTTGCAAAATCAGTGTACCTTACTTTTTTTAATGGTGGTACTTCAATTGAACTAGATGCAGCTCCCGAAAGTGAGAGTTGGTCGTTAAAAACTAATTTGTTAAAATCTATACTTCTCGTACTTCTGTAAAAATGCATTCCTGGTCTTACTTGAATCCTTTTACTGATTTTAAATTGATATGTATATTGTACTCCAATATTGGTGTTTTTTAAATGTCCTATTCCAGCTCTGTCTTGCATAACAAGTAATCCAAATCCACTACTGAATTGTGGTACAAAGTGATCAAAAGAAAATGCTGTAGTCATGTATGTGCCTGGAATTGCTGGCCATTGGTCTCGAAAATTTAATATGGCACGACTGCCATTTGTTGAGCCTGCAAGCGATGGCGAAAGGTAAAGAGGAGAGGCGTAAAACTGCGAAAATTGAGGATCCTGAGCTTTTGCTACAAAGTTCAAAATAATTATAAAAAAGAGTAGTATGTTAAGAAATCTTTTCATTCATTTATTTTCTTTAAACTTATTGATTTAAATAAATCATCTAGCGAAAGTTTTGTAGTCATATCAATTTCTGTAGAGAATGGATAATAACCTTCAGATTCAATTAATACTTTATATTTTTTTCGTGGTAACACAACTAAAATATATCTGCCATTTTTGCCTGTTCTGTATATTCCTTGTAATTCTTTTGTGTCAAAATCTATTATTGTTATAACAGCTTTTACCGGCATAAACACGGGTTCGTTTGTTGTAACAGTTCCTTTTAAAATTATTTGGCTGGTTTGTGGGTCAAGAATTTCACCTTTGTAAATATCCATATTGCCTTTTCCGTCATCTCTGTTTGATGAAAAATAAATTTGTCTGCCGTCAAATGTTGCAATAAAATAAATATCATCCATAACTGAATTTATAGGGAATCCAAGGTTTTCTGCAGCTGACCATTGACCATTCTCATTTTTAGTGGTTTTAAAGATATCATATCCACCCATATTTTTATTGCCTTTTGAGCTAAAATAAAGAGTAATTCCGTCAGGATGAATAAAAGGAGCATCCTCGTCGTATGGTGTGTTAATTGTTGGGCCAAGGTTTAATGGTCTGCTCCAGGTACTGTCAGGCATTTTTGTTACTCTGTATATGTCTTTGCCACCATAACCACCATTCCTATTACTGGAAAAATAAATTGTTGACTGATCTGGAGCAATACTTATACTTGATTCTGCGCTGTTTTCGGAGTTAATATGAGCATCAAATAATATTGGTTCAGACCATTTGCCATCATTGTTTTGAGATACAAAAATATGACCTGTAATTTGGTCTTTACTTGTTCTGTATGTAAACAATTGCTGTCCATCTTTGGATAATGTTACACATGCGTCATGAGTTTCTGTATTTAATGGTGCCCCAATGTTAATAGGTGTATTCCATGTTGTTCCTGTTTTTTCTGAAACGTAAATGTCCTCAAAATATTCATAGTAAGGATCTAATAAATCACCTATACTTCCTTTTCTTCTACTTGTAAAAAAAAGTTTTGTTTCTTCTGGATTTAGTAATGGAACATATTCTGCGTATGGTGTGTTTATGCCATTATTGAAATTTGTTACAGAAGCGTTGGATTTTGTTAAAATCATTTCTTTTGCAACTACTGATTTTTGCATTAAATAATCTACTTCTTCAATTGAGATATCTGGTTTCTCACCATTATTTTTAAATTCCATATATGACTCAAGTGCTTTGTCGAACATCATTTTACGATGATAAATCTGACCTAAATAATAATATGCTTCAGAGTAATCATTTTTAGATTTTTCAAATAATGGTAGTGATTCTAATGATTGTCTGCGAACTTTAAAAAGACAAGCTCCTAATTTGTAACATACTTCATTATTAGAGGAATCCATTGCATGCAATTCGTTATAAATAGGTAAAGCTAAATGAAAGTTGTTATCATTATAATGCAGGTTTGCAGATTCAAGCTTTTTATTAAAAAGCTTATTGTTTTCAAAAGTTTGTGAATTACTTTCTAGTGATGTCAGTATTAATAAGATTGATAAAAATGTTATTATTGATTTTCTAATCCAAATATGATTTATTTTTTCATATTCGGATTGAATTTGCATATTTAAATGCAAGTTTTTTTTGTTAATAAAACATGCTATATTCATAATGTTATCTTATTAATGTTACATCACCTGCTTTAAAAAATGATTGGCCGTCAATAAATTTACCTTTTGCTTTCCATACATAAACATCTTGTTTACATAATTGTTCTCTGTAGTAACCATCCCATCCTATGTTAGGTTCCTTTGTTTCAAATATTAATTCACCCCAACGGTTGTATATTGTTAATTCGTACGAATCAACACCTACAAAGACTGGATGAAATACATCATTGTTGTAATCTCCAGGATTGAAATGACCACCATTCGAGCCCGAAGGATTAGGAGAAAATGCAGAAGGGAAATCGATTTGTCCAGCTGATTTAGCTACAACAGCTCTGAATACTGTTAAAGTATCTGCACATTGGTGTATTGTTGAAACAAATAACGTGATAGTATATTCGCCTTCTTGTGTATATTTATGCGTAGGGTCTTTTAAGTTAGAAGTATTTCCGTCACCAAAATTCCATAAATAGCTATCTGCATTTACTGAATTGTTTATGCATTCAATAGCTTGATCGGGAATAAAGACCACAGTTGGAGTAACAGTAAATAATGCAGTTGGTTTTTCGTAAACATGTACAATTCCGCCTCCAATTGAGTCTTGTCCACCTGGCCCCGATACTGAAAGTTGAACATGATAATCTCCTGCATTATAATATGTGTAAATTGGGTTTTTATCATGAGAAATACCGCCATCACCAAAATCCCAGATATAACTAGATGAGTATAAGCTTTGATTTGAAAATTGAATGGTAAGTGGTTCGCATCCATATTCATTTATCGAGAAAGCTGCAATTGGAGTTGGAGCATTTATTACAATTGAATCAATATATAAATCGGAACAATGAGCAGAGTATACTAAAAGAGAAATGTTATATTGCCCAAAAGTATTATAAGTATGGTTTAATGGTTCAATAATAATGGATGTATCACCATCACCAAAATTCCAGTTGTAATTCCATGGGCCTAATTGACTAGTGTTATCAATTGTTATTGTGCCATTGGGAAGTATTTGTGTGTATGGTGTTACGGTAAATGATGCATTTGGTTTTGCCCAAACTTGAATATTTAAAGAGTATGTATCCGAACATCCATATGCAGAATATGCTATTAAAGTAGCAACAAATGTTTGATCAGTTGAGGTGGAGTTAATATAGTTATGAGTAGGTTGAAACTGAGTTGCACTTGATCCATCTCCAAAATTCCATTGATATGAAACTGCCCCCATAGATAGATTTGTGAATTGAGAATTAAGTGGGGAACAATTGGCTGTATCTGCAATAAATATTGCGTTTACTTCAGGGTTAACAGTTACTGAAAATGATGAACTATCCCTGCAGTTATAGGAATTCGAAATTATTAATGTTGTATTATAAGTTACAGGGTTATTTGTTATATTTGTAAAAATATGATTCACAATTGCACTCGAAGATGCGCTGGTAGTATTATCTCCAAAATTCCAGTTAAACGTATTTGCTCCAGTAGAAGTATTGTTAAATTGCGCTGAAAATGGTGTGCAACCTGTAGCTTGAAGCATGTTTAAGTTTGCAGTAGGTTTTGGGTAAACAGTTAATTGGCCAACGGTGGTATCATTACAGCCATAAACAGATGATGCAATAAGTGAAATGTTAAAATTAATTGCAATCAAAGTTGTATTAACAAAAATATGATCTGGGTTTGTTTGTGTAGAAGTTGTGCCATCGTTAAAATTCCAGTTAAATGTTACAGCTCCGTATGACTGATTCTGGAATTGTACCGAAATTGGAGAACAACCTACCGTGTCGGCAATAAATATCGATTGAACTCCTGGATACACTACAATTGGTAGTGAAGTAGAATCTGAACATCCTTGGCTATTATAAACTACTAAACTAATATAAATTGTTAAAGGAATATTTGTCGTATTAATAAATGAATGACTAATATTTGTGTTATTTTGAATTTCATTTGTTCCATCTCCCCAATACCATTTGCAAATTGTTGCACCAGTTGAGTTGTTTGTAAAATTAAATGTTGCAGGTGAGCAACCTGATGAGTTTTGAACAGAAATAGCGGCAGTAGGTTTTGGTCTGATTACAACTTGGCTTAATGATGTATCAATACAACCAAAAAAGGATGTTCCTATTAACTGAATAATAAAAGTCTGGTCATTACTTCCTGTATTAGCATATGGATGATTAATTGTAAATCCTGCAGATTGTGAAGTTCCATCTCCAAACGTCCATAAATATGAACTAGCACCTGGTTGAGTTATGAATTGAATATTTGCAGGATGGCAAGCAGTATCGGGTGTTACTGTAATAGTGTAATTTGGATCAGGATACACTGTAACGTATTTTGTAGATGTATCAGGGCATCCAAAAGAATTAAATGCAATAAGCTTTACCTCGTAATATTGAATAAGAGTTGTACTGTTAATAAAAGTGTGATTTGGGTTATTTGTTATTATAATAGGCGTTCCGTCTCCAAAATCCCAAACGTAATTAGTGGCTCCTGATGAAAAATTTGTAAATTCTACTGTAACCGGACTGCATGAAGGAACACCGTTATGTAAAAAATTAGAAATAGGAAGTGGATGCACAGTTAATTGATGGGTAATTGAATCTTTACATCCATAAGTAGAAGTTGCAGTCAATTTAATCTGATAAACAATATCTGTTGTTCCGGAATTTGAAAAAACATGAGTAGGATTAATATTTGTTGATTGCCCACCATCACTATATTGCCATAGATATGATGCACCCCCTATTGTTGAATTAGTATGGGTTACAGAAAAAGGAGGGCACCCGCTTGTGTCAATAGGGGAAAAATTTGGATTTGGAACAACATCAAAACTAATATTAACTGTATCTGCATCAATACACCCATTTGAATTGTTCTCATGCCACTGGTATGAGTACATTCCAAAAGTATTTACGCTGATATTTGTTATTGGAGTAGTTGTACTTCCGAAATTAGTTACACCCGGTCCGGCAATTTGCAACCAATAGCCTGCTCCTGCTGATGGAAATGCTTGAAGTGTTGTTGACATTCCACATAAAGTGTCATCTGTTCCTGCATTTGAAATAGGTTGTTGTATAAATGTTATTTCAACTGTATCGAAATCTGTGCAGGAAGGGCCAAATGTTTCTTGCCATCTGATATTATATGTTCCATATTGAGATGCCGTAACATTACTTGAAGCTGAGCTGGCCAATGTGAAATTTAATGTCCCTGGTCCATTTATCAAAGTCCATAAACCCGCTCCAAAGCTAGGTGTAGAATTTAATGTATAAGTTGTTCCACAAATACTATCGTCAACTCCGGCATTTGCTATTGGAACAGGAAAAACTGTAATAGAGATATTGTCACTTCCTATGCAGCCATTATTGTCTGAAACTGTATATGTAAGGTTATAGGTTCCAGTAATGGTGCAATTAAATATTGGATTTTGAATGTTTGCGGAATTTATAAAGGTAGTATTTCCACTCCATAAATGCGAACTATAAGTTCCAGTTCCTCCAGTTGGATTGCCGTTTAATTGAAAATTTATACCTGCACATGCCTGTGCTGGATCTGGTGTTATATTAGCAGATACTTGTGTAACATTAATTACCATATTTTGTTGCCGATTACACCCATTTGAATCAGTAACTCTATAGGTTAAATTATAAGTTCCTGGAGTATTTGTAGTGAAATAAGGAGTTTGAATATTTGTAGAACTTAACGGACCTGTATTGCCTGTCCATAAATGTGTTATAATTGTTCCGTCTCCTGGGGTTGGGTTGCCGTTAAGGAATAAAGTATCGCCTGGACAAACTTGTAAATTTGTGCCAGGTAAAATATTAATTGTTGGTCTAGCCCAAACTATAATGTTAATTGTTCCAACACCTGCACAACCATTTGCATTTACAACAGTGTATGTTATTGTATGTGTTCCGGGGCCTGCAACTGAAGGGCTAAATTGACCAGTTGTAGTATTTGTTATTCCGGTTCCAGACCATAATCCACCGGGTGTTGCTGCAGTTAAATTAACTGGCAATGCGTTTGAGCAGAATGGTCCGACTGGTTGAATTGTTGCATCTGGATAAGGAACTATTAAAACCATCGCTGTTGTAATTATCGGAGCGTAATCACCATTAATTAAATCAACTGGTGGACCAGGAACATTTGGATCATCATAAGGGTTACAATAATTCCAGTTTCTTAAAGTTACTTCAAAAAATTGGTTTACTAATGCTGTGTTAGGTGAATATACCGGTAAACTTGTATTATTTGGAGGTTGAGGGCCAAGAACTGGTCCTGTTGCCGGTACAACTGCGCCCCAGAATGGGTATGCGTGTGGGACTCCTCCAACTAAAACATTATTTATTGTGTAATTTGTTCCGTATATCCATTGTGTCCATCTTGTAGGGTCGTTTGGATTATCAAGTTCTACTGGTGGAACACAATTCCATAAACTTACATCTTGAAATGTTACAGTACCGTCATTTCCAACACAAATAGGAAAAATAACAGGAGTAATCTCTAAATGTCCTCCATTGTGGTCGTCAGTATCCCAAACTGTTACATTTTGTTGCTGAATAGAACTAGTGCATAAAACTCCGTTAACCATTAAAGTTGCTTCTGGTAAATAATTGCATAAAGGACCATTTTGCGGGTAAATATGTGTAATTGTGGCTTTCCATTCTCTAACAATGGGGCTTGGATTAGTGTTTATTGCAGCAACTATTTGAACAGGATTTCCATCGTCCCAGTTAAATTGAATATTTACAGGCGTTCCATTGTTATTTACTCCTCTATATGTGACTTCCCAAACAACAGTTACGGGAGCACAAAGCTTGTCTGGTAAAATATCATTTGCTTTTGAAACAATATTGCAGTCCTGAGAAAAAAGAAAGTTAGAATTTAATGAAAGTATAAAAAAAAGAAAAAAAGTCTTTAAAGTATGTTTAATAAAAAATGGTTGGAATAGCTTCTTCATGCCAGTTTTTATTTTTATTATATTATACGACTTCATGGTGCTAAAGTTAGTTGTTTATTTTACGTTTTTTAAATTGGCATTCAAATTTTTAATTTTGTAAAATGCTTTACCTTTATCGCAATATTTAATTAAGTGTCTTCTATAAACGATAACATACAATTTGTTTCAGGAGTTGGTCCTAAAAGAGCAGAGCAAATTACTGCTGAATTAGGAATTAGTACAATTGAAGAAATGATGTACTATTTTCCTTATAAATATATAGATAGAACTAAAGTTTATAGTATTTCAGAAATTCATCCTGATTTACAGTATATTCAGCTGAGAGGTAGGATATTAGAGTTTAAGTATATTGGTGCTGGAAAAGGAAAACGATTGACTGCCAGATTTTACGACAAGACTGGTGCCATCGAATTAGTTTGGTTTAAAGGTTTAACTTGGATTACAAAGACCTATAAAACAAATGTAGAATATGTAATTTTTGGTAAGCCAACACTTTTTAGCAATAATATTAATATTACTCATCCTGAAATTGAAGATGCAGTTAGATTTGAAAAAAGTTTAACTACATCTTTGCAGCCACAATATAGCGTTTCAGAAAAATTAAAAGCGCAATTTGTTACCTCGAAAACAATTAGGTTAATTCAAGAAAATATTTTCAAGCAATTTGTTTCACATATTCATGAAAGTTTACCAGATTTTCTTCTAGATAAATTAAAGCTTACTTCATTGAAAGATGCTCTTTTTCAAGCGCATTTTCCTCAATCACCTGAAAAATTAAGAAATGCACAATTCAGGTTGAAATTTGAAGAACTTTTTTATATTCAAATTAACTTACTTAAACAAAAAGCATTTAGAAAGGGAAAGTCAAATTGTTTTGTTTTTAAAAAGGAGAAAGATAATTTAACCAAGCAACTATATAAAAACCTGCCATTTCAGCTTACTAATGCACAAATTAGAGTACTCGGAGAAATTCGAGTTGATTTTATCTCAGGTAAGCAAATGAACAGGCTTTTGCAAGGTGATGTAGGAAGTGGTAAAACTTTGGTTGCATTGTTATCAATGCTAATGGCTGTTGATAATGGGTTTCAGGCTTGCATCATGGCGCCGACAGAAATATTGGCAAATCAGCATTTTAAAACGATTTCAAGATTTTGCGGAGAGATAGGTGTTGTTGTTAGACTTTTAACTGGTTCAACAAAAAAATCAGTGCGAAAAGAATTGCATGAAAAGTTACAAAAAAATGAAGTGAATTTATTGATAGGCACTCACGCTCTAATTGAAGATGAAGTTAAATTCTCGAATTTGGGATTAGTGGTTATAGATGAACAGCACAGATTTGGTGTGGCGCAACGCGCTAGGCTTTGGCAGAAAAACGAAATTGAACCGCATATTTTAGTAATGACAGCAACGCCAATCCCAAGAACCTTGGCTATGACTCTTTATGGCGATTTGGATATTTCTGTAATTGATGAACTGCCACCTGGAAGAAAGCCAATAAAAACAATGCATTTCTTCGAAAATTCAACATTAAGTGTATTTGGTTTTTTAAGAAAAGAAATTGCAAAAGGCAGGCAGGTTTATGTTGTTTTTCCATTAATAAAAGAATCTGAGAAATTAGATTATAAAGATTTAGAAGATGGATATGCAGGTTATAGTCGTGATTTTTCTCCACCAGAATATTTAATATCAGTTGTTCATGGAAAAATGAAACCTGCTGAGAAAGAAATTGCAATGAATCTTTTTGCTAAAGGGAAAGCTAATATTTTAATTTCAACAACTGTTATTGAGGTAGGAGTTGATGTTCCAAATGCATCAGTAATGGTAATCGAAAGTGCTGAGCGTTTTGGGTTATCTCAATTACACCAGTTGCGCGGTAGGGTTGGGAGAGGAGCAGATCAATCATATTGTATATTAATGTCTGGCGATAAACTTTCTAATGATGCACGAAAAAGACTAGAAATTATGGTCGAAACAAATAACGGTTTTGAAATTGCAGATAAAGATATGGAAATAAGAGGTCCCGGAGATATTGAAGGAACTCAACAAAGTGGTTTACCATTTCAATTAAAAATTGCCGATTTAGGAACTGATGGAAGAATTCTTCAAACTGCAAGACATGAAGCAGAAATGATTTTAAAACATGATTTATTTTTAAAATTACCTCAAAATCAAATAATAGTTAATCAGATAAATAAACTTTCTAATAACGAAATCAACTGGAGTAGAATAAGTTAATTGCTTAGTCTATTTTACTCGTATGTTAAAAAATTATGTTTTATAGCATTTAATTTATTTTTTTGTTTATTTTTGTATCAATAATAATTTAAATTTTATGCTTATGAAAAAGTCGATACTTTTTATTTCATTAACAGTTATGTTGTTTCTAGTTAAAACTGGAATTTCACAAACTGCAGGAACTTTAACTTTTACTTTTACTCAACCTCAACCAGGAACTGCAACAAAAAATGTTATAGCAGTTTGGATTGAAAATGGTTCTGGAACTTTTATAAAAACTAAATTTCGTTACTGGGGAAGTGGTAGTAACGATCATTTACCTACATGGGTAACTAAATCTGCTCAGAATGTTACCGATGCTTCAACTGGAGCTACAAGAACTGCTACTACTACTCCTACTGCTTGGGGAACAAAAACTTTTACTTGGGACGCAAAAAATGTAAATGGTGCTGTAAATGGAAGTGTTGTAACAGATGGAGTTTATAAAATATGGATTGAAAGTGCGTATTCTCCATATCAGGATAATCCAAATGGAAACCATAATATGATTACATCTTATAGTTTTAATAAGACTTCTGCTGCAGAATATTTAACTCCTGCAAATACTACTTTAATTACAGGAGTTATTATTGATTGGGTGCCTGTAAGTTCAGCTGTTGCACCAGTAGCTAGTTTTTCGGCAGCAAATACAACTATTTGTCAAAATAATTCAGTAACATTTACTGATCAAAGTACAAATATTCCTACTTCATGGGCATGGAATTTTGGTGATGGACAAACATCTACTTCTCAGAATCCAAGTCACACTTTTGCAACTGCTGGAACATATACTGTTGCTTTAACTGCTACAAATACTGGTGGTTCTAATACTTCAACTATGACAAATTATATTACAGTTAATGCTTCTGTAGTTCCTGCTGTAGGTATTTCTTCAAGTGCAACTACTGTTTGTCCAGGAACATCTGTTTTACTTACTGCAAATCCAACTAACGGCGGAACTCCTACTTATTCATGGACAGTAGATGGTTCTGTTGTTGGAACTGCAGATACATATTCAGCAGTTTTTACAAATGGTCAGGCAGTTGTTTGTACTATGACTTCAAACGCAGCATGTGCAAGTACTACAACTGCAACATCTGCAACATTTAATACTGGTGTTTATACAGTTGCTCCTGTTACCATTACTGAAATAACTGGAAACTTAAATTCTAGCGCTACTTCGGGAAATCAATGGTTCGAACAATCAACTGGAATTATTGTATCTGCTACAGGTGCATCATACACTCCAACTGCAACTGGTAATTACTATTCTATTGTTACGGATGCTAACGGCTGTAATGCAACTTCAAATGTTTTGAATTTTATATACACAGATGTAATTGAAAATTCTTTAAATTATCCAATAAGAGTATATCCAAATCCTTCTATTGGAATGGTTAATATTTCTTTTCAAAATTCAGTTAATGGTTTGCTAAAAATAGAAGATTATACAGGCAAAGTAGTTTATAATGAAAAAATAAATCAGAAAAATGGTTCAGCAATAACAATTGATATGAGTGATTTTTCTAACGGAATATATTTTATAAATTTAGATAATCAGAAATATAAGATTATACTAAATAAGTAAATTTAAGACATCTCATTAATCAAAAAAGGTTGCCAATGGCAACCTTTTTTGATTAATGAAAAAAATAACATTACTCAACTATAACTTTAGTAATATATGATTTTTTATCTGCGATTATTTCTAATAGATAAATGCCTTTAGGGTATGCAGAAAAGTCGATTTCGTCTGATAAGAATTGATTATAGACTATTTTTTCTCCTGTAATATTGTATATTGTTAAAATGCTATTTAGATTATCTGTTTTAAAGTTAGTTTGAATTGATATTTTGCTATTTGTTGGATTTGGAAATGCTGCAAAAAAGTATTTATTATTAAAATTAATATTTTCACCAGCAACATTATTGACGTAAACTCTTCCTTTCATTCCCATAAAAGCATGGTTAGTGCAAACATAATAATGCATTCCAGCCGTTAATCCAGTAATTTGACCTCCAGTAAATGGAGTCGAAAAACCTTCTGGAAGCGCTGAAGTTCCATTTAAATTCCATGTAGTTTGACTAACTTCCACCGCATTATGTATTGAACCAAGTTGAAAAATTAATGTGTCTCCTAAGTTTAAACTAATACTATCTGGTGAAAAAACAAAACCAGAATTAATTATTGTTACTTTATTGCTAAATGCTACTCCGGAATAAAGTGCAAAAGCTATTAAAATTATTTTTTTCATTTGAAAATTGTTATTAATTATTATTATTGAACGATTACTTTTCCTTTCATGTTGTTGTGATAAATGCATCGGTATGGATATGTGCCAATTGTATTGAATGTATAAGAAAATGTTTGGTCTTTAGACATATCACCACTATTAAATATTAAACTATCGCTTGTTACAGAATGTGTTATCGATTCTTTATTCGTCCAAGTTAGTGTTGTGCCTTTTGTGATTGTAATAGAAGCCGGATCGAATGCAGAATTTATTATATAAACTTCATTTGGTGATGTTGGTTTTTCTTTTTTACAGCTAGTAAAAATGATAATTAAAAACGCAAATAATAAAAAACTATATTTGTACATAAGATCTATAATTTAGTAAATTAAATCAAAGATAATTAATTGAAATGCTTGAAACAAGTAATTAGGTATTAAAATAGTTAAATTAATTTAAAACACTTAATTTTGATAAAAAATATTATGAATTATTGATGTAAAGGATTGTTATTTTTAATTATTAATCAAATCGAGGCGTGTATTGTGATGTATATTAGTACTATATGTATATTAGTGAAATGAATAGATAGGATTAAAAAAATATTTGCAAAAGAAATAAAATTAACGTATTTTTGCTTGCGTAATTTGTTTTGTGGTAATATAAGAAATTGATATATAGGCAGATAAAGATAGCGAACATGTTGGGTTTTGATAAGTGTTTTTACTTGTTCTATGGTTGTAGTTCGTTAGTTTTTTGTTATAGACTAATAGTTATTCTGCTATGTGTTGATAACCAGTGTCTCAGTGAGCGTATCGTTATAGTAAATTAATTCAAAAATAAACAACAAGCAAAAATATGAAAATTCAAATCTTTTTAATTGCATTATTTTTAATGCCAATATTGACTTATTCTCAGCAAAATGAAGAAAAAAGTAATGTTTTAAAAAAAGAAACATCCGTAAAAACTGTTAAAAGAGCTGATTTAAATCAACTTCAGAATCAAAACACAAATCCATCTCAAATGATAAAACCATGCAGTGAGGCTGAAAGGATATCAAATGGTATTCCTGATGATTTTCCACGTTGTTTAAATACTGGTAACAAAAGACAAGACGAAGATAACTATTATAAGGCTCAAGAGGTATGGATTAAGAATAATCCTGAAAGATTTAAAAAAATAAAAAATACCTCTTTGTAAATTTAAAATATTATAACAAGAAACCAATTGAACATGAAAACAAATATATTTTCACTTACAAAAATTATTTTTATTGTTATTGCTTTATTTAGCATTTTGAATAAAGGTTATGGGCAAACAGTAATAATTTCTCCAACCGGCGATGGTGGATTTGAAACAGGAGCTACTTTGGCAGCAAATGGATGGACTGGTGTCACCGGTGCAAATGGAGGATGGTATTTTAATACCGTTGCGGTTAATAATAATGCATATACATTTATGCCAACAGGTGCAAGGTCTTTATATTTTTCAAATAATTCTGGCACAAATTGGAAATATGACCCGAATATTAATCCTCCTGGTTGTGCACATTTTTACAGAAATGTTACGTTCCCAGCTGGCGAAACAAATATCGATTTGTCTTTTAGATGGAATGCAAATGGTGAAAGTTCATGGGATATTTTATATGTTTATCTTTGTCCAACAACTTTAACACCTGCTGCAAATAGTCCTTCAGGTAGTTCTTCAGTGCCAACTTGGACTGGTACAGGAACTCCAGTTTTATTAGGTTCTTATAATTTATTATCACCTGGAACAGGTACAGCATCAACTATAAATATTCCGGCTTCATATGCTGGAACTACTCAACGTTTAGTCTTTTCTTGGAAAAGCGATGATACATTTGGTAATGAACCACCAGCTGCAATAGATCAGATTAATCTTACTTCTTCAACACCTTCTGTACCCAATAATACTCCTTGCACCGCAGTTAGTCTAACTCCAGGAAATTGCACGCCTACCCAAGGTGATGTTTTAGGTGCAACTCAATCTTATGCTGGTTGTACAGGTAATGCAAATGATGATGTTTGGTATTCATTTGTTGCAACATCTTCAGCACATGAAATTTTAGTTACCCCGTCAGTTAATTTTAATGCAGTATGGGAAATATATGTGGGTGCTGCTTGTGGTTCTGTTTCAAGTGCAGGATTATGTGTAAATGGTTATTCAACTGGAATACCTGAAGATGTTATTGTTACTGGCTTTACAGCTGGAACAAGGTATTATATAAGGGTTTATGATTCTCTTGCAGTTATGCCCGCAACTACAACTTTTGATATTAGTGTTGATAAACCATATCTTCTTAATGCTACCTTAAATGGCACCACAATTACTGAGTGTTGTACTAAAATTTATGATAGTGGTGGCGGATCTGCAGATTATGCAAATAATGAAAATTATACTGTCACATATCAATCTGGTGGAGCTGGTCAGAGAATAAGAATGACTTTTTGGGAATTTGCAACACAGTTAAATACAGATTTTCTTTGGATTTATGATGGTCCATCAACTGCTAGCCCTTTATTATTTAAATATTCAGGAACGCCTACTTATTTACCAGATGCAGTTTCATCTGGTCAATATCTTACTATTCAATTTACTTCAAATAATAGCACCAGAGCTGCTGGTTTTACAGCTGATTTGAAATGTGAAAACATACCTCCAGCTCCGGGGCTTTGTAATGGTAATACACCAGCTAGTGATAATTGCGCAAGTGCAACACAAATTTGTGACCCTAATGGTTATTGCGGAAATACAAGTAGTTATTATACACCGGATTTGCCTGGAAACATGTGTTCTGGATGTGGTCTTTTTGGTGGAAGTATTGAAAATAATTCCTGGATATCATTTACTGCTGCTGCAACTACTGCAACACTTCAATTTAATACCGACAATTGTGCAAATAACTGGGGTATACAGTTTGGAATTTATTCAGGTACTAATTGTAATACTTATGTTTTATTAACAGATCCTTTAAAGACCCAAAACGCTCAAATTGGGTTACAAAATATAACTGCCACTGGGTTAACTATAGGAAATACATATTATATAATGGTTGATGGTTTTGCGGGTGATGTTTGTAATTATACTATTGATGTATTAGCCGGTATCATGCAGGGAACTGTTAGTGGTTCAAATACTATTTGTTATGGAGCTGCAGGTGTTACTTATACCATGGGTGCTGTTGCAACAGGTTATAATTGGACAGTTCCTGCAGGTGCTTCTATTACAGCTGGAGCTGGAACAAGTACCATTACTGTGAATTGGGGAACTGCTACTTCTGGCAATGTTACATGTACTGCCACTGCAGGTACTTGTAATGGTGCGTCCGATACTTATCCTGTAACAGTTACTCCAATTGTTGGTACTCCGGTATTTACTTTAGGCGCAACATCAACCCGTTGTCAGGGAGCTGGATCAGTAACTTATGGCGCAACTGCAACAAATACAACAGGTATAACTTATAGTTTAGATGCAGCAAGTTTAGGTGCTGGGAATACAATTAATTCTGGAACTGGTGCCGTTTCATATGTAGCAGGATGGAGTGGAACGTCAACAATTACTGCTAGCGCAGCAGGTTGTGGTGGTCCAAAAACAGCAACTCATGTAGTAACAATTACACCAACTGTAACAATAAATGCATTTTCTCCAGCAACATCAACTCGTTGCCAGGGTGCAGGAACAGTAACAACTACAACAACTGCAACAAATTCAACAGGTATAACATATAGTATAGACGCTGCAAGTATAGCTGGTAGTGTTACAATAGTAGCCGGAACAGGTGCTGTAACGTATCCAGCAGGTTGGAGTGGAACGACAACAATAACTGCAAGTGCTGCAGGTTGTAATGGTCCGGTAACAACAACACATGTAGTGACAATTACTCCTACTGTGGGACTTCCAGTGTTTACTTTAGGTGCAACATCAACCCGTTGTCAAGGTGCAGGATCAGTAACTTATGGTGCAACTGCAACAAATACAACAGGAATAACTTATACTTTAGATGCTGCAAGTATAGCAGGAAGTGTTACTATAGTTGCCGGAACAGGCGTTGTAACATATCCTGCAAGTTGGAGTGGAACAACAACAATAACTGCAAGTGCAGCTGGTTGTAATGGTCCACGAACTTCAACGCATGTAGTAACAATAACCCCAACTGTAACAATAAACGCATTTTCTCCAGCAACATCAACTCGTTGCCAGGGTGCAGGAACAGTAACAACTACAACAACTGCAAATAATTCAACAGGAATAACATATAGTATAGATGCTGCAAGTTTAGCAGGTAGTGTTACAATAGTAGCCGGAACAGGTGCTGTAACATATCCAGCAAGCTGGAGTGGAACAACCACAATAACTGCAAGTGCTGCAGGTTGTAATGGTCCAGCAACTACAACTCATGTAGTAACAATTACTCCAACTGTAACAATAAATGCATTTGCTCCGGCAACATCGACACGTTGTCAAGGTGCAGGAACAGTTACAACTACAACAACAGCAAATAATTCAACAGGAATAACTTATACTTTAGATGCTGCAAGTATAGCAGGTAGCGTAACAATAGTAGCCGGAACAGGCGCAGTAACATATCCAGCAGGTTGGAGTGGAACAACAACAATAACTGCAAGTGCAGCAGGCTGTAATGGTCCTGCAACAACAACTCATGTAGTAACAATTACACCAACTGTAACAATAAACGCATTTTCTCCGGCAACATCAACTCGTTGCCAGGGTGCAGGAACAGTAACAACTACAACAACTGCAACAAATTCAACTGGTATAACATATAGTATTGATGCAGCAAGTTCTGGTGCAGGTAACACAATAGTTGCTGGAACTGGAGCACTAACCTATGTAGCAGGTTGGAGTGGAACAACAACAATAACTGCAAGTGCAGCTGGTTGTAATGGTCCGGTAACAACAACCCATGTAGTAACAATTACTCCTACTGTAGGACTTCCAGTATTTACATTAGGTGCAACATCAACCCGTTGTCAGGGTGCAGGATCAGTAACTTATGGTGCAACTGCAACAAATACAACAGGAATAACTTATACTTTAGATGCTGCAAGTATAGCAGGAAGCGTTACAATAGTAGCCGGAACAGGCGCTGTAACATATCCAGCAGGTTGGAGTGGGACAACAACAATTACTGCAAGTGCAGCAGGTTGTAATGGCCCAAGAACTTCAACACATGTAGTAACAATAACCCCAACTGTAACAATAAACGCATTTTCTCCTGCAACATCAACTCGTTGCCAGGGTGCAGGAACAGTAACAACTACAACAACTGCAACAAATTCAACTGGTATAACATATAGTATAGATGCTGCAAGTATAGCCGGTAGTGTAACAATAGTAGCCGGAACAGGCGCTGTAACATATCCTGCTAGTTGGAGTGGGACAACAACAATAACTGCAAGTGCTGCAGGTTGTAATGGTCCTGCAACAACAACACATGTTGTGACAATTACTCCTACTGTGGGACTTCCAGTGTTTACTTTAGGTGCAACATCAACTCGTTGTCAGGGTGCAGGATCAGTAACTTATGGTGCAACTGCAACAAATTCAACTGGTATAACATATGGTATAGATGCTGCAAGTATCGCAGGTAGTGTTACTATAGTAGCCGGAACAGGCGCTGTAACATATCCAGCTAGTTGGAGTGGAACAACCACAATTACTGCAAGTGCAGCTGGTTGTAATGGTCCACGAACTTCAACACATGTAGTAACAATAACCCCAACTGTAACAATAAACGCATTTTCTCCAGCAACATCAACTCGTTGCCAGGGTGCAGGAACAGTAACAACTACAACAACTGCAAATAATTCAACAGGAATAACATATAGTATAAATGCAGCAAGTATAGCTGGTGGTGTTACTGTAGTAGCCGGAACAGGCGCTGTAACATATCCAGCAGGTTGGAGTGGGACAACAACAATTACTGCAAGTGCAGCAGGTTGTAATGGCCCTGCAACAACAACCCATGTAGTAACAATTACACCTACTGTTGGTACACCAATTTTTACTTTAGGCACAACTTCTTCACGTTGTCAAGGTGCGGGTATAGTAACATATGCTGCAACTGCAACAAATTCAACAGGTATTTCTTATAGTTTAGATGCAGCAAGTATAGCTGGAGGTGTTACAATTATTGCCGCTACAGGTGATGTGACATACCCGGCAAACTGGAGTGGAACAACAATAATTACAGCAAGTGCAACAGGTTGTAATGGTCCAGTAGTTTCAACTCATACAGTTACTGTAAATGCTTTAGCTGTAATAAGCTCAGTGGTTAAAACAAATGTTACAATTTGTTCTGGTTCTGATGGTACAATTACTATTACTGCAACAGGTTCAACTCCTCTTACTTATTCTATAAATGGAGGAACTTCATTTATAGCAAATGGAGGAATATTTACTGGTTTACCTAGTGCAACTTATAATATTGCAGTTAAAAATAGTTTTGGTTGTATTACTTATGGAAGTGCTATAACTATTAGTGATGGTGGTGCTCCAGCTGCCCCAGTAGCCGGAACAAATGCTACATATTGTACAGGTGCTGCATTAGCGAATTTAACAGCAACAGCTTCTGCAGGTGGAACTTTAACTTGGTATTCAAATCCTGGCTTAACAACTGTAATTACAAATGGAACAATTTTAGCTCCTTTTAATACTATAGGTGTATCAAATTATTATATTACAGAAACTGTTGCAGGTTGTCAGAGTGCTGCTACAATGCTTACAGTAACAATTACTCCTTCTGTAACAATAAACGCATTTTCTCCAGCAACATCAACCCGTTGTCAGGGAGCAGGTACTGTAACAACTACAACAACTGCAAATAATTCAACAGGAATAACTTATAGTTTAGATGCAGCGAGTATAGCAGGTAGTGTTTCAATAGTAGCCGGAACAGGTGCTGTGACATATCCAGCAGGTTGGAGTGGAACAACAACAATAACTGCAAGTGCAGCAGGCTGTAATGGTCCAGCAACAACAACTCATGTAGTAACAGTTACTCCAACTGTAACAATAAATGCATTTACACCAGCAACATCGACACGTTGTCAAGGTGCAGGTACAGTAACAACTACAACAACCGCAAATAATTCAACAGGTATAACTTATAGTATAGATGCAGCGAGTATAGCTGGCGGTGTAACTATAGTTGCCGGAACAGGTGCTGTAACATATCCAGCAGGCTGGAGTGGAACAACAACAATAACTGCAAGTGCAGCAGGATGTAATGGTCCCGCAATAACAACTCATATAGTAACAATAACTCCTACTGTAACAATAAACGCATTTACACCAGCAACTTCAATTCGTTGTCAGGGTGCAGGAACTGTAACAACTACAACAACTGCAACAAATTCAACTGGAATTACATATAGTATAGATGCGACGAGTATAGCTGGTGGTGTTTCAATAGTTGCCGGAACAGGTGCTGTAACATATCCAGCAGGCTGGAGTGGAACAACAACAATAACTGCAAGTGCAGCAGGCTGTAATGGTCCAGCAACAACAACTCATGTAGTAACAATAACTCCTACTGTAACAATAAACGCATTTTCTCCAGCAACATCAACTCGTTGTCAGGGTGCAGGAACTGTAACAACTACAACAACTGCAACAAATTCAACAGGCATTACTTATAGTATAGATGCTGCAAGTATAACAGGTGGAGTTACTATAGTAGCTGGAACCGGTGCTGTAACATATCCAGCAGGTTGGAGTGGTACAACAACAATAACTGCAAGTGCAGCAGGCTGTAATGGTCCAGCAACAACAGCACATGTAGTAACAATAACTCCAACTGTAACAATAAACGCATTTACACCAGCAACCTCAATTCGTTGTCAGGGTGCAGGAACAGTAACAACTACTACAACTGCATCAAATTCAACAGGTATAACATATAGTATAGATGCAGCAAGCTCTGGTGCGGGTAACACTATTGTTGCTGCAACAGGTGCATTGACATATGTAGCAGGTTGGAGTGGAACAACAACAATAACCGCAAGTGCAGCAGGTTGTAATGGCCCAGCGACAACAACTCATGTGGTAACAATTACTCCTTCTGTTTTTGTTAATCCTTTTGCTCTTGCGACCTCTTCTCGTTGTCAGGGTGCAGGTACAGTAACTTATTCAACTACTGCAATAAATAATTTAAGTTTAATATATAGTATTGATGCTGCTAGTATAGCAGGTGGTGTTACAATAGTTTCAGGAACAGGTGCTGTAACTTATCCAGCAGGCTGGAGTGGAATAACAACTATTACTGCAACTGCAACAGGATGTAATGGTCCAGTTAATACAATACATACAGTTACTGTAAATCCTTTACCTGTTGCTTCTTCAACTACATCAGGTATTTTATGTAATGGACAATCTACAACTGTTTCTGTTTCTGGTATAGGTGGAACTTTACCTTATTCAGGAATTGGATCTTTTACAGAATTTGTAGGAACATATAATTATATTATTACTGATGCAAATGGGTGTACAGCATCTACTAGTATTACACTTACCGAACCTGCAGTTTTAGTTGCAAGTTCATCATCAACACCTATATTATGTAATGGTGGAACATCTGTGGTAACAGTTACAGAGACAGGTGGAACTTCTCCGTTTATTGGTGATGGAACCTTTACTCAGACAGCTGGTACCTTTAGTTATACTGTTACTGATGCCAATGGATGTATGTCAACATCAAATATTACAATTTCTCAACCTACTGCAATCTCAACTTCAATTAATTCGACATTTGCTGGTTGTGGATTATCAGATGGTACAGGAACTGTTACAGCATCTGGTGGAACAGGCACTTATACATATTTATGGTCTCCAACTGGTGGAACAGGCTCAACTTCATTAGGAATACCTGCAGGAAGTTATACTGTTGTTACAACTGATGCTAATGGTTGTTTTGTAATAGATAATGTAAATATTTCAAATAGTGGAGCACCAGTCGTTAATAATACATTTGTGGATGTCATGTGTCATGGTTTAAATACAGGTTCAATTAACCTTACTGTAACTGGTGGAACTGGCGCATATACATACAATTGGAATAGTGGTATGTTTTCAACTGAAGATTTAACTAATATTCCTGCAGGTGTATACTCATATGATGTTTATGATATTGCAAATTGTCATACAACGGGTTCTGTTACTGTAAGTGAACCTGATACATTAATTGCAAATTCATCAGCTCCAATTATTCTTTGTCATGGTGGTACTACAAATGTTAATGTAACTGGAAATGGTGGAACTGGTTTGCTCCTCGGCACTGGACTCTTCACTGTATCAGCTGGTACTTATTCTTACACAGTTACAGATGCTAATGGTTGCACTGCAGTTACAAGTATTACGGTTACTGAGCCTGATACATTAGTTGCAAGTTCAACGTCAACTGCAATACTATGTCATGGTGGTACTTCTGATATTACTGTTACTTCAACTGGAGGAACAGGAATAGTAAATGGAACTGGTGTGTTTACTGTTACGGCAGGTACTTATAATTATACCGTAATGGATGCTAATGGTTGTTCAAGTGTTACTAGTATTACTGTTAATGATCCTGATACATTAATTGCAAGTTCTACTGCAACAAGTATTTTATGTAATGGTGGAACAGCTGATATTACAGTATCTGCTGTAGGAGGAACCGGATTATATACAGGTACAGGAACATTTACAGTTACTGCTGGAACATATACTTATACTGTAACTGATGCAAATAATTGTTCGTCAGTTACTACTATTACAATTTCTGAACCTTCTTTATTAACATCTTCTGTTACAACCACTCTTGCAGGTTGCGGCTTGTCTGATGGAACAGCTACTGTAACTGCATCAGGTGGAACAGGTATTTTAACTTATTTATGGGACCCAATTGGTGGTACAGGTATTACAGCTACAGGTTTACAAGCTGGAAATTATACAGTTCAAATACAAGATGCTAATGGTTGTACTTTAATAGATAATGCAAATATTTCTAATAGTGGTGCACCAACAACAAGTTTTACTCAAGTAAATATTTTATGTAATGGTTTAAATACAGGTTCAATTGATTTAACTGTAAGTGGTGGAACTGGAGTATATACTTATAGTTGGAATAGTGGAGCTTATACTACTGAGGATTTAAGTAATTTAACTGCAGGTACTTATTCGTATGATGTATTAGATGCAGCAAATTGTCAATCTACAGGTTCGGTAACAATCACAGAGCCTGCTTTATTGAATTCTGTAATGCTTGAACCTACTGCTCCAAAATGTAGTTATAGTAGCGATGGTCAGGCAGTAGTTGTTGTAACAGGTGGAACAATACCATATAGTTTCTTATGGAGTGATGTTTTATCTACTTCAAATGATACTATATCAACCTTGTCTGGAAATGCTGATTATTATGTAACTATAACTGATGCTAATGGATGTTCAACAATAGATACTGTTCATATCACTGCTCCAACACCAGTTGTAATTACACCAAATATTTTAAATGCTCTATGTGGTGCTAGTAATGGTTCAGTTAGTGTTA
Organism: uncultured Bacteroidota bacterium; assembly: GCA_903837285.1. Classification (GTDB taxonomy): domain Bacteria; phylum Bacteroidota; class Bacteroidia; order Bacteroidales; family GWA2-32-17; genus GWA2-32-17. Next base: position 65,965 of record CAILUD010000001.1, read on the forward strand.
TTGCTTCAGGTGGTACATCGCCATATAATTTCTTGTGGGATGATCCAACTAATTCTACAAATGACACGATTATTAATTTAGCTCCAGGAAATTATACTGTTACAGTTTCTGATGCAAGTGCGTGTACTGCTGTATTTACTGCAGTTGTTAGCAATGTGTTAGGTGGTGTAGTAAACATAACACAACTTACAAATGTTATGTGTTATGGTGATTCGACAGGATCAATTACAGTTGCTATGCAAGGTGGAACAGGACCTTATACTTATCAGTGGAATATTTCTGGTCAAACTACTGCTTTAGCTGATAGTCTTACTGCAGGTTATTATCAAGTAACTGTAACTGATGTTAATTCTTGTGTTGCAGATACTACAATACAGGTTATGCAACCAGCATATCAGTTAACTTCAAGTATTACTGCTCAGAATATTTCTTGTAATGGTGGAAGTAATGGTATTTTAACTTCAACAGTAAATGGTGGAACATCTCCTTATTCTTATTTATGGGATAACAATGCTGTATTGTCAATTCTTACAAATCTTACAGCAGTTACTCATTCTTTAACAATAACAGATGCTAATGGTTGTACTTCTATTTCTAGTGGAACTGTAATTGAACCTTTAGTTCTCACTGTAATAACAAGCACGGTAAATCCAACTTGTGGAAACGGAAGCAATGGTTATGCTACTGTTCTTGTAACAGGTGGAACAGTTCCTTATTCTTATGCATGGTCTAATAGTGATAATGATTCGATAGCAAATGGGTTAAGTGAAGGAAGTTATATTGTTACCGTTACTGATAATCATTACTGTTCAATTACTTCTACGGTTCAATTATATAATCCAGTTGCAATGGTTATTGCAAATACTAGTGGTGTTGATGCAACAAATATGGGTTACGTTAATGTTTCAGTTACTGGAGGCGTATTACCATATGTATATTTATGGTCAAATGGTAGTACATTACCTAATATTAGTAATCTTCCAACAGGAGATTATATAATAACTGTAACAGATGCAAACTTATGTGCCTTCATAGATACATTTACAATTGATATACCTATAGAAATTCCTTCAGTGATAACACCAAATGGTGATGGTATTAACGATGATTTGGAAATTGTTGGAATTGCTGGATATAAAGATGTAGTTATTGAAGTTTTTAACCGGTGGGGCGATATTCTGTTCTCTTTTAGCGGAACTGGAATTGAATATACTGATGCTTCAAAACGTTGGAATGGAGTATTTAATGGAAAAGATTTACCGATGGGTGGGTATGTATATATTGTTAAGTTAGGAGGCGATAAAGATCCTATAACAGGAGTGGTTTCAATTATTAGGTAAATTTTAATTTGATAATTTTAGAGGGCTCCGAGAGGAGCCTTCTTTATTTTGTTAAATGTAATTCAATACTAGTATGCGTTTGGTTTTTAATTACATTTATTTTTCTAAAACATTAAAAAATATTTGTGTATGAACTTAAAGTACCGTATTTTTGCTTGTTAACCCAAATTGATAATTTTATAAAAGATTGTAATTTAAAGATTTATCTTTTTTTTTACTCGATTTTTTTTATGAGTAAAATTACTTATTGTCTTTTAAAATATGAAAAATAAACCAAACAAAATAAACGATAACAACTGCTTAACTAATCAAATATGAAAAACAATTTACTTGTCTTAGTGTTGTTTGCTTTCTTGTTTTCTTTTAATAATAGCAAACTAAGTGCACAATGTACAAATAGTTCTTTTTATCCATCAACTGCATTTGCTGCACCTACTTCAGGTACTTATGAGATTTCAACTTGTAATTACCAATCTGAATATAATCAGATGGATGGTGCTGTTGCCGGATCAAGTTATGTTTCAACTGCAAGTATAGCAGGTACTTTTATTACTGTTCGTGCGGGTTCTTATAATGGAGCAGTTGCTGGAATGGGAACTACTCCGTTAACATGGACAGCAACAGCCGGTGGTACTTACTTTATTCATTATAATGTGAATGCTGCATGTGGTACAGCAAGTAGCTGCATGACAACTACAATTACAAAAAGCGGTTCATCTGTTGTAGTTCCTACTGTTCAGGACTGTGATGGTGCAATTCCTTTATGTTTTGCTACATATTCTAATTCGGTATCGTATTCAGGAACTGGCAATTACCCAACTGAAATCTCTACAACAGGAGGGTGTCCTGCTAATTGTCTTTTGTCTGGTGAAAAAAATGATGTTTGGTATACATTTACAGTTCAAAATTCAGGAACAGTTTCATTTTCGATCACCCCAAATTCATCAACAGATGATTATGACTGGGCAGTTTATAATTTAACAAATGCAAACTGTGCTGATATATATTCAAATCCTAGTTTGCAGGTAAGTTGTAATTATTCTGCTGCTGATGGCACTACTGGTCCGAATGGTTTAGGTTCAAACTCTTGTGAGTCAGCAACAGGTGGCTTGAATAATGCGGCACTTAATGTTACTACTGGACAAACATATGTTGTTAATGTTAGTAATTTTACTTCTTCTCAATGGGGGTATTCTATTAATTTCGGAGGTACTGCTCAAGTGGTTGATAATTCAGGTCCTTATTTGTATGCTGTAGCAGCTAGCCCTGTTTGCGGGCAAAATTCTGTTACTATTAGGTTTAGTGAAAATGTGAAATGTAATACAGTTCAAAGTACAGATTTTACTGTTTCCGGACCTGGTGGTCCTTATACTGTTAGTTCTGTTACTAGTCCAATTTGTACAGCAGGAGGAGTATATGATAGAGATTACACATTAACCGTTAGTCCTGCTTTTACTTCTGGAGGAACATATACAATAAGTTTAGTAAATAATTCGGTATCTGATGTTTGTAATAATTCAACTGGTGGTCAGGTTTTAAATTTTTCAGTAACTGGTGTTAATTCTAATGCTTCAGTTGTAAGTAATGTGAATTGTTTTGGACAATCAAATGGAAGTGCAACGGGATCAGGTTCTGGTGGCACTGCACCTTACACTTATAGTTGGAGTAATGGCGCTACAACTGCAACAGCTTCGGGACTTGCTGTTGGAACTTATACTGTTACAGTTCGTGATGCAATTGGAGTTTGTAATGCGGTTTCTTCTGTTAATATTACTCAACCTACAAATTTAACATCAACTGTTACTAAAGCTAATGTAAGTTGTAATGGGGGTAATAATGGAACTGCATCAGTATCTGCATTAGGTGGAACGCCTGGATATACATATAGTTGGTCTACTGGCTCAACAGCATCAAGTATAAGTGGATTAACTGCAGCAACATATACTGTCACTGTAACAGATTCACATGGTTGTATTTCAGTAGGTTCTGCTACATTAACTCAACCAACTTTATTATTAACTGTGATCTCAACACAAATTAATGTTGGTTGTAGTGGCGGAAATAATGGTTCTGCAACAGTAACAGCATCAAATGGAACCCCAGGTTATACATATTCATGGTCGAATGGACAAACTGCTGCAACTGCAATTAATTTAGTTGCTGGCACATACACTGTTACCGTTAGGGATGCCAATTTGTGTTCAAGTACTAAATCGGTAACAATTACACAACCTGTAGCTTTAACTTCATCTATTTCGGGATCTACTCAGGTATTGTGTTTTGGTGGAAATAATGGAAGTGCAACTGTTACTCAATCTGGTGGAACTCCTGGATATACTTATACCTGGTCAAATACTCAAACAACAGTTACTGCAATAAATCTTGTAGCTGGAACATATACTGTTACGGTTAGAGATGCAAATACTTGTAGTTCTGTTGCATCCATCACAATAACTCAGCCAATAGCGGTTAGTGCAACTTTATCAAAAACAAATGTAAGCTGTAACGGAGGAAATAATGGAACAGCTACAGCAACTCCTTCAGGAGGAACACCGGGATATACTTATACTTGGTCGAATGGACAAACAACACAAACAGCTACCGGTTTATCTGCGATTGCATATTCAGTTACTGTTAAAGATGCAAATAATTGTAGTGTTGTTCAATCAATAACAGTTACTCAGCCAACTATTTTATCATCATCAATATCTTCTTCTACAAATATTGCTTGTAATGGTGGTAATAACGGAACAGCAACAGCTGCCGGTTCTGGAGGAACACCATCTTATACTTATACTTGGTCAAATGGTCAAACCGTAGCAACAGCTTCAAGTTTATCAGTTGGAACATATACTGTAACAGTTAGAGATGCTAATAATTGTAGTTCAATTTCATCTGTAACTATTTCTCAGCCAACATCTATAACAGCATCAACTTCTTCTGTTTCTGTTTTATGTAATGGGGGAAGTACTGGAACAGCAACAGCTAATCCAAGTGGTGGTACTCCAGGATATACATATCTTTGGTCAAATGCCCAAACGGGAGCTACTGCAACTGGATTAATTTCGGGTACTTATTCAGTTACTGTTAAAGATGTTAATTTGTGTAGTACTACGGCTTCAGTAACTGTTAATCAACCAACTGCTTTATCAACAAGTATCTCTTCGTCCACAAATGTAAGTTGTAATGGAGGTAACAATGGTTCTGCTACCGTTGCTTCTTCTGGAGGTACACCTTCGTATACTTATTTATGGTCAAATGCTCAAACTGGTGCAACTGCAACAGGACTCATAGCTGGAACCTATTCAGTAACAGTTCGTGATGCAAATAATTGTTCAAGTATTAGGTCTGTTACAATTACTCAACCTTTAGTATTAGCAGCTACTGCATCTGCAACAAATACAAGTTGCAATAGTGGTTCAAATGGTACTGCAACTGCAACTCCATCAGGCGGAACTTCTCCTTTTACATACAATTGGTTTCCTTCAGGCCAGACAACACAAACAGCAACAAATCTTTCTGCAGGAACTTATAATGTTACAGTTACTGATAATAGAGGTTGTACAATTGTAAGATCAGCAACTGTTAGTCAACCTGGTGCTATTGCACTTACTCCTTCTTTTACTAATGCTACTTGTGGAAATTCAAATGGTTCAGCTTCTGTTTCAGCTTTGGGTGGAACTCCTGGATATACTTATTTATGGTCGAATGGTGGAACAACAAGCACTATTTCTGCAATAATTGCAGGGTCATATACTGTAACTGTAAGAGATGTAAATAATTGTTCGAGCACTTCAACTGTTGCGGTTAATAATACTGGTGCTCCAACTGTTACACCTACTTCTTCAGTTAATGTAAATTGTTTTGGTGGAGCAACAGGTAGTGCTTCTATATCCGCTTCGGGAGGAACTCCTGGCTATACTTATTTATGGTCAAATGGAGCAACCGGAACTAGTATTACAAATGTAGTTGCAAATAATTATAGTGTAACAGTTACAGATGCATTGGGTTGTAAAGCTTCAACATCAATTAATATAACTCAACCAACTGTTTTGGTTGCTTCTGTTACCGGAAACACAAGTCCGCTTTGCTTTGGAGCAAATAATGGAAATGCTACAGTTAGTGCTTCAGGTGGATCTCCAGCTTATACCTATTTATGGTCAAATGGTGCTTCAACTGCTAGTGCATCAAGTTTAACAGTAGGAACATATACTGTTACTGTAACTGATTCACATACTTGTACTAAATCAACTAGTGTTACTGTAACACAACCTACAGTTGTTTCTGGTACCATTTCTTCTTCAACTGCTGTAAGTTGTAATGGTGGGTCAAATGGTTCTGCTACTGTAAGTCCTGCTGGTGGAACTCCTTCTTATACCTATTTATGGTCACAGGGAACAACAACCGCAGCTGTAACTAATTTAATTGCTGGAACTTATTCAGTAACTATCAGAGATGTTAATAATTGTTCATCTACTGCTTCTTTAACTATAACTCAGCCTTCTGCATTAAGCTCATCTATAGCTAATACAATTGTAAGTTGTAATGGTGGCTCAAATGGAACTGCAACGATAACTGTTTTAGGTGGAAGTCCAGCATATACTTATCTCTGGTCAAATAGTCAAACCACAGCAATAGCTAATGGATTATCTTCAGGTACTTATACTGTAACTACTACTGATTCTCATAGTTGTACTCATACAAATAGTGTAACTATTTCTCAACCATTAGCCTTATCGTCATCAATTTCTGGATCTACAAATGTATTATGCAATGGAGGTTCTACTGGTACTGCAACTGTAACACAATCTGGTGGTACACCTACTTTTACTTATTTATGGTCCAATGGTCAAACAACTACAACTGCAACTGGTTTAAGTGTAGGAACATATACTGTTACTGTTAGAGATGCAAATAATTGTACTTCAGTTTCTTCATCTATAATCTCTCAACCAACGGCATTAGTGGCTTCAATTTCAACTTCAACAAATGTTTCGTGTAATGGAGGAAATAATGGATCAGCAATAGCATCACCTTCAGGTGGAACCCCATCTTATACCTATTTATGGTCAAATGCACAAACTACTTCTACTTCTACTTCTTTAACCGCCGGAACTTACACTGTGACTATTAGAGATGTAAATAATTGTACATCTACAACATCTATTGTAATTACTCAGCCAGCTGTTTTAACATCTTCAATATCAGCATCAACTCAGGTTTCTTGTAATGGTGGTAATAATGGATCAGCAACCGTAGCTCAAGTTGGAGGTACTGCTTCATATACTTATACATGGTCAAATGGTCAGGCAAATGCGACAGCATCAAATTTAGTTGCTGGAACATATACAGTTACTGTTAAAGATGCAAATAATTGTACTTCTTCATCAGTTGTTACAATTACACAACCAACACAATTAACTTCAACTATTTCAGCATCTACAAATGTAAGTTGTAATAGTGGAAGCAATGGTACGGCAACTGTTTTACCTGCTGGAGGTTCACCTTCGTATTTGTATTTATGGTCAAATAGTCAAACCACTGCTACTGCTACAGGATTAAGTTCTGGTAGTTATTCTGTAACAGTTACAGATAATAAAGGATGTACAACAACATCAACTGTTACTATAAATCAGCCTACTGCATTAACATCTTCAATTTCTGCTTCTTCACAAGTTTTATGTTTTAGTGGATCAAGTGGAACTGCAACAGTAACTCAATCTGGTGGAACACCATCATATACTTACTTATGGTCAAATAGTCAAACAACTGGAACCGCTACAGGTTTAGCAATTGGAACATATACAGTTACCGTTCGAGATGTAAATAATTGTACTTCAACTTCATCTGTTACAATTACACAACCAACATTGTTAAGTTCAGTTATTTCTTCTTCAAGTAATGTTGCTTGTAATGGCGGAAATAATGGTTCTGCAACTGTCTTGCCTTCAGGAGGAACACCATCTTATACCTATTTTTGGTCAACAGGACAAGCAGTAGCAACAACAACAGGGTTAACTGCTGGTATTTATACTGTTACAGTTACAGATGCTAACAACTGTACAACAACAAAAACAGTAACAATTACACAGCCAGCATTATTAACTAATACGAATACAGTTGTTAATACAACATGTAATGGAGGAAGTAATGGTTCGATAACAGCAAATCCTTCCGGAGGATCTATTCCTTATACTTTTTCATGGTTCCCAAGTGGACAAACAACACAAATAGCTACGGGTCTTGCTGCTGGTAATTATCAGGTTACAGTATCGGATAGTCATAGTTGTTCTGAAGTTAATTCAGTAACTGTTAGTCAGCCTGCTGCAATTTCTTTGTCATCAACTTTTACAAATGCAACATGTGGAAATTCAAATGGATCAGCTTCTGTTTCAGCAAGTGGAGGAACCCCTGGTTATACTTATTTATGGTCAAACGGAGGAACAAACAGTTCGATTTCGGCTATAGTAGCTGGATCTTATACTGTTACTGTTAAAGATGTAAATAACTGTTCAAGTACAACATCTGTTTCTGTTAATAATACAGGTGCTCCAAGTGTTTCATTAGTATCTTCAAATAATGTGTCTTGTAATGGTGGTGCAAATGGAAGTGCGGTTGTTACTGTTACAGGTGGTACATTACCCTATGCAAGTTATTTATGGTCAAATGGTGCAACAGATACTTTAATAAATAATGTTGCTGCAAATAATTATAGTATTACAATTACTGATGCTTTGGGTTGTCAAGCAACATTAAGCATTAATATAATACAACCAACAGTTCTTATTGCTTCTATCATAGGAACCACTTTACCTACATGTTATGGTTTAGCTAATGGAACTGCATCAGTAAATGCAAATGGTGGATCGCCTAATTATTTTTATTCGTGGTCAAACGGTGCAAATTCTTCAACTGCGATTAATTTAATTGCAGGTACTTATTCTGTAACTGTTACAGATTTAAAAGGATGTACATCTGTTGCAACTGCTAACGTTTCCCAACCTTCGCAAGTTTCAGGAATAATATCCTCATATACAAATACAACCTGTAATGGTGGTTCAGATGGTTCTGCTACAGTTGCACCTTCAGGTGGTACACCTGGATATACTTATTTGTGGTCTGATGGAAGTTCAACAGCAACTGCAACAAATCTTTCTGCAGGAAATTATGTTGTAACTATTACCGATTCTAACAGTTGTACTGCTATTGCAAATACAACAATTAACCAACCTGCAAATTTGCAGGTAAATATTCCAACAATTTCACCAGTAAACTGTTTTGGTGGTTCAGATGGTTTGGCAAATGCTTCAACATCTGGAGGAACCGGACCATATACTTATATATGGTCTAATGGTGTGTTAATTTCAAGTAATTCTGGATTAATTGCTGGATCTTATCAAGTAACAGCTACAGATTCTCATGGTTGTACTGGTACAAATTCAGTAATAATTACTGAGCCTTCTCAATTAGTTGCATCTGCAAATACAATTTCAACTGTAAGTTGTTTTGGAGGTAGTAATGGATCAGCTTCAGCTTCAGCTGTTGGTGGTTCGCCTACTTATTCTTATCATTGGTTTAATGGAAGTTCAAATGCAAATACTGGCGGATTAAGTGCAGGTGCTCATTCTGTAACAATTACAGATATTAATTTCTGTACATCTATAGCTACAGTAACAATCACAGAACCTGCTTTATTAGTTGCAACTTTTATTTCTGATTCTGCTCTTTGTAACAATACAGCAACAGGTCAAATTGATTTAACTGCAGCAGGTGGAACAAGTCCTTATACTTATCATTGGAATGATAATAGTGTAAATGAAGATTTGTCAAATATTATTGCTGGTAATTATTTGGTTACTGTTACAGATGCAAACTTCTGTTCAACTACTCAAACTATTTCTGTTTATCAACCAACTATTGTTACTGCAACATTTGTTCCAGTTAGTTCACATTGTAATTTAAATGATGGAAGTTTAACAGTAAGCCCGGTTGGGGGTACTCCTAATTATTCTTACCTATGGGATGCAAGTGCAGCAGGTCAGACAACCTCTTTAGCTACAAATCTTTTATCTGGCACCTATAATGTTACAGTTACTGATTCACATTCATGCTCATATGTGTTTTCTGGTTCTGTTTCAGATTTAAATGCAGCAACTCTTACTTTTGATATTGTTACACCAAATCCTTGTTATGGGGATTCTTTAGGTTATGTACATTCTGTTATAACAAGTGGTGGTACTCCTCCTTTTAATTATCTTTGGTCAAATGGAGCTGTTGCTGATACTTTATTTAATGTAGGCTCTGGCAATTATACTCTTACTTTAACTGATGTTACTGGATGTATAACTATTGAATCTGTAGATGTATTACAACCAGGATTACTACAAGCGAATATTGATTCTCTACATCCTGTTTCATGTTATAATGGTAATGATGGAAGTATGATAGTGAGTATGATTGGAGGAACTTCAGGATTTACTTATATATGGCAAGATGGAGTAGGTAATACAATAAGTAATAATAATACTATAGTTAATCAATCTGCTGGAGTTTATTATATAACTGTAACTGATAGTCATAATTGTATATTTAACTCAAGCTATTCTTTACCTCAGGCTACTGAGCTTATTTCAACTATTGCTGCGCCTATAATGCCTAATTGTAGTAATAGTAATGATGGACAAGCAATTTCAGTTGCAACTGGAGGCACAGCACCTTATTCGTTCTTATGGAATGATCTTTTAAATACTGCTAATGATACAATTCTTACATTAGGTGGTACAAATGATTATTTTGTTACTGTAACTGATTTTAATGGTTGTACTACAATTGATTCAGTTCATATAGACGCTCCATTAGCAATACAAATAACAGGAAATTCATTTCAATCAACTTGTATTGGAAGTGATGGCTGGGCATATGTTGAAGTAACCGGTGGCACACCGATTTATAATTTCTTATGGTCTAATAGCTCAGTAAATGATACTGTAACAAATTTAGCTGCAGGAAATTATACTGTTACAGTTTATGATTCACATGCTTGTACTTCAACATATACTGCTACAATTAATAGTATAAATGCAGGACAGGTTCAGATTGATAATGTTGTCGATGTAAATTGTTATGGCGATTCAACCGGATCTATTTTAGTTTCACTTTCTGGTGGTACTGCTCCTTTTATTTATAATTGGAATAATGGTGCAAATACTGATTCTCTAATTAATCTTTCTTCAGGAGTATATTCAGTAACAATAACAGATGGAAATGGTTGTGTTAGTGATACAGCAATAACTATTAATGCTCCAATAGTAGGGCTGACTTCAAATTTTACTGTTGCAGGAATTACCTGTAATGGAAGTAGTAATGGTATACTTTCAACAAATGTTTCCGGAGGTACTTCTCCTTATTCATATTTATGGAATACAACTCCTGCATTAACAACTCCAAGTATTACTGGTCTTTTTGCCGGTTCGTATAGTGTTAGCGTTACAGATGCAAAAGGTTGTTCTCTTGTTGAGATTGGTACAATAGCAGAACCTAGTTTATTAGTAGCAACAACTTCATCTATTAATCCTTCATGCGGAAATGGTTCAGATGGTTCGTCTTTGGTTACAGCTATGGGCGGAACAATTCCTTATACTTATGTATGGTCAAATAATGATCAGGATTCTTTAGCAAATGGTTTGATAACAGGTAATTATATTGTTACTGTGTATGATGCGCATCTTTGTACAACAACTGCTACATCTCAAATATTTAGTCCGCCGTCAATGGTGCTAGATACTTCATCAGGTGTTAATAGTATTACAAATATGGGTTTTGTGAATATTTCAGTAACGGGTGGAGGTTTGCCAATTACTTATGTTTGGTCAAATGGTGCTACAACTGCAAATATTATTGATTTGCCTGCAGGAGAATATATTGTGACAATTACAGATGCTAATTTATGCTCTGTGGTAGAAACCTTTACAATAGATATTCAATTATTAATTCCTTCAGTAATAACTCCAAATGCAGATGGAATAAATGATGATTTGGAAATTGTTGGAATTGCCGGATATCAAGATGTAACCATTGAAGTATATAATCGTTGGGGAGATATCATTTATACATTTACTGGAACAGGAATGGAATATACAGATCCATCAAAACGTTGGAATGGAATTTATAATGGATCAGATTTACCAATGGGTGGGTATGTTTATATAGTAAAGATTGGTAAAGATAAAGATCCAATTACTGGAGTGGTTTCAATTATTAGATAAATATATTTTTTACGTTTAATTTAGCAGTCAGGTCTATCGATCTGACTGCTTTTTTTTGATTTCTTTTAAATGATAATGGGAATATAAAAAATGAATTTACCTTTGTACCGTTAGCTCAATGGGGTGCCTTAATATAACGGGCTGAGATCATACCCTTTGGACCGGGACAGGTAATGCTGAGCCGGGAAACCAAAAGACCTCCATTGACAATTTAATTATTGTCGAATTTTAAAATGAGTTATTATGAAAAAAGTTTGTTTTTTGTTTCTGCAATTATTTGCAGTTAGTTTTACTTTTGGTCAGTTTACAATTTCGGGAAAAGTTTTTGATGAAACAAATCAACCTTTAGTGTCGGCAACAGTGTTAGTTGAAAATACTTTTGCAGGAACTTATTCAAATCAAAAAGGGGAATTTGTTTTAAAGAATTTAAAAAAGGGGGATTATAGTATTAAAGTTTTATTTCTCGGTTATTCAACGCAAATTAAAAATGTAAAACTTGAAAAAGATGAATCTGTTGAATTTAAAATGGAGCGTTCATCAATTGTTGCTGATGAGGTTATTGTGCGAGCTACGAGAGTTGAAGATAAAACTCCTATGACTTATTCAACAATTAGCAAAGAAAGTTTGGCTAAGAATAATTCTGGACAGGATATTCCATATCTGTTAAGCTTAACGCCATCTATGGTGGTTTCATCAGATGCCGGAACTGGTATAGGTTATACAACAATTAATATACGTGGTTCAGATGTTAAAAGGATTAATGTTACAGTAAATGGAATTCCACTAAACGATGCCGAATCGCATGGAGTATGGTGGGTCGATTTGCCAGATATTGCTTCGTCAGTTGAAAACACTCAAATACAAAGAGGTGTTGGAACTTCAACAAATGGGGCAGGAGCTTTTGGTGCAACTATTAATATGCAGACTTTTACTTTAAACCGTGAGCCTTATGCTGAAGTTAGCTCTTCATTCGGTTCGTTTAACACAAGTAAAAATACAGTAAATGTAGGAACGGGACTTATCAAAAATAAATTTTCGGTTGATGCAAGACTTTCAAAAATATGGTCGGATGGATACGTTGATCGAGCATTCAGTGATTTGAAATCATTTTACCTTTCTGGAACAATGTATGGAAAATCAAGTATTCTGAAATTTGTTACATATTCTGGTGAAGAACATACTTATCAAGCCTGGAATGGCGTGCCAAAGGCAAAACTTGATAATGATACTGCAGGAATGTTATATTATGTAAATACAATGGCAAGTTGGGGATATATATACGGTAACCAAAATGATATTGATAATATCTTAAATTCAAATGCCAGAACATATAATCTTTATAATTATAAAAATCAAACTGATAATTATATACAAAGTAATTACCAACTTCATTATTCGAAAGAAATTAATAATAATTTAAACTTAAATCTTGCATTGCATTATACAAATGGAAAAGGATATTATGAGAGCCTAAGCACAGGTGAGAGTTTTAATGGTTTAATGTTACCAAATGCAATTTTCGGAACAGATACTATAAATTCAACTGATTTTATTAATCAGAAATGGTTAAAAAATGATTTTTATGGTTTGACATATTCATTAAATTATAAAAAGAAAAGATTAAATACAGTTTTGGGTGGTGGTTGGAATCAATATAAAGGAGACCATTACGGAGATATTATATGGGCAAAAATTGTAACATTTGATAGTGAGAAATATCGCTGGTATAAGGGAACAGGTGATAAAAAAGATCTAAATATTTTCTTGAAAACAAATTACCTTTTAACAGGAAATCTTAATTTATATGCTGATATTCAAATAAGAAATATTGATTATTCAATAGGTGGTATTGATGACAATTTAAAAAATATAACACAACATCATTATTATACTTTTTTCAATCCAAAAGCAGGTTTATCTTATGACTTAAATGAAAAACAAAAAGTATATACATCGTTTGGTGTTGCCCAAAGGGAGCCCGATCGTGGAAACTTTATTGATGCTGATTCTGGAAAAACTCCAAAGCCAGAAAAACTTTATGATTTAGAGGCCGGATATGAATTTAGAAGTTCGAAATTTTTATTTCGTGGAAATATTTTTTACATGAAATATATAGACCAGTTAATAATGACTGGTGAAATTAATAATGTAGGAGCTCCTGTTATGACTAATGTTAAGAATAGTTATCGCGAGGGAATTGAAATTGAAGGTGGGTATAAAATATTAAAAAATCTGCAATGGAATGCAAATTTAATGCTAAGCAAAAATATTATACCTGAATATACCGAATATGTTGATAATTGGGATACATGGGGACAGGAGGATACTGTATTAAAAAACACTACAATTTCTTTTTCGCCATCAGTTGTTTTTAATAATGTTATACAGTATCAGCCAATAAAAAACTTTACTGTTGAATTTGTTACTAAATACGTGGGAAAACAATATACAGATAATACTACTAATAGTAATTTTATGAGTACTGCTTTTCGTGACAGTTCATATTTAGATAACCGGATTCTAGATGCCTACATTATAAATAATTTAAGCTTAAGTTATACAATTTCAAGTAAATTGTTTAAAGAAATTCAATTTAGTTTTTCAATTAATAATTTGTTTAACGAAAAATACGAATCAAATGCATGGGTATACAGTTATATTTCTAATAATAAGTATTCAGATATGAATGGTTATTTTCCTCAGGCAACCCGAAATTTTATGGCTAGATTAGTTCTAAAGTTTTAAAATGATAAAAATATCAATTATTAGTAATTGATAATAAGTAGAATAACAGATTAACAAAATAAAGAACTGTTGCTTAACATGTTTTTACTTAAGGTACTTATTGTCAGTGTGTAATGTAGTATTTAGCGCTGTTTGCAAGTAAGTGTTAAGGAACATAATAGTTAAAAGACAGCTTATAAGATATATCTTTGTGAAATCCTAATTCAAAAAAATTAATTCTCTGGTTATGGCAAAAAAAAATGTAATTATTATTGGAGCTGCTGGAAGAGATTTCCACAATTTCAATACTTTCTTCAGAGGTAACACTGATTATAATGTAGTAGCTTTTACAGCTGCTCAAATTCCTGACATTGATGGAAGAAAATATCCAGCTGATTTGGCAGGAGCTGATCTTTACCCAAGTGGAATTCCAATCTTTGACGAAAAAGATTTAGTAAAACTAATTAAAGACCATAAAGTTGACGTTTGTGTTTTTGCGTACAGCGATGTTCCTCACACAAGAGTTATGACTATTGCTTCAATAGTTATGGCTGCTGGAGCAAGTTATATGCTACTTGGACCAAATGATACTATGGTAAAATCAACAAAACCTGTTATATCAGTTGGTGCAACTCGTACAGGATGTGGTAAAAGTCAAACTTCACGCAGAATTGTAGAGATACTAATGAAACAAGGTTTAAAAGTTGTTGCTGTTCGTCACCCAATGCCTTATGGTGATTTAGTAAAACAAAAAGTTCAACGTTTTGCTACAGTTGCTGATTTAAAACTTCACGAATGTACAATCGAAGAAATGGAAGAATACGAACCACATGTAGTTCGCGGTAACGTTATTTATGCTGGTGTTGATTATGAAGCAATTTTACGCGCTGCCGAAAACGATCCTGATGGTTGTGATGTTGTATTGTGGGACGGTGGAAACAACGACTTCCCATTCTATAAATCAGATTTATCAATTTGTGTAGCCGATCCATTACGTCCAGGTGCCGAAATTACTTTCCACCCTGGCGAAACAACAGCACGTTTAGCTGATGTAATCGTTATCAATAAAATTGATAGTGCAACTTTAGAAAATATCAATATCGTTCGTGAAAATATTCGTAACATTAATCCTAATGCTATTATTGTTGACGGAGCATCACCTTTAACAGTTGATAAACCTGAACTTATTAAAGGAAAACGTGTTTTAGTTGTTGAAGATGGACCAACTTTAACTCATGGTCACATGAAAATTGGTGCTGGAACAGTTGCAGCTCAAAAATTTGGTGCAGCTGAATTAGTTGATCCACGTCAATATGCAGTTGGTAAACTTGCTGAAACATTCGCAATCTATCCAAATATTGGTACTTTATTACCAGCAATGGGATATGGCGACGAGCAAATTCGTGATTTAGAGCGTACAATTGAAAATACACCTTGTGATGCAGTTGTAATTGCTACTCCTATTGATTTACAAAGAATCATTAAAATTAATAAACCTACTGTAAAAGTTGGTTACGAGTTGCAGGAAATTGGTAGTCCAAATCTTGACGAAATTTTATGTGATTTTATGGTAAAACATAATCTTGCAAAAAAAGGTTGTTCTTGCTGTAGTTAAATTCTTGAACTAAATAAAAATTAAACGCTTCCGGTTTCGGTAGCGTTTTTTTTTTTTTGCTAAAAAACTAGTTTTACAACATGTTTAAAACTATTATTTTAGAATGGCGTATATAATGTAAAATCAGGTGTTTTTACGTATTGATTTCACTTTTTTATTATAATAAATTTAACTAACCCAAAAAAACTAATTTATTATGCTAGAATTTTCTAAAACTATACTCGAAAAAGTCAGCTTTAGCGAGTATTTATTCAGTAAGGAGTTAAGGAAACTTATAATTTACCTTGGTGACGATAATGACTCTATTAAGCAACTACAGCAATGGTGTTATGAAAATTATGGAAGACAATTTCCATCAGTTTTTACAAAAGCTTTTGATGCTTAATATCAAACTTCATTATAAAATAGCCAACCTATTGTCCCTCTTTTTTTTGAAGAGGCTAAGGAGATGAATAAAAAAATGGGCAATTTTATAATCCGCCGCGGCGAACAAATGGTATAATTAATAAATGTTTATGCAATTTCACTTAACTCAAGCCAGCGAAGTTCTTTTTCATCTATAAGATTAAGAATTTCGCTCAAGCGTTTTGCAGAATTAGTAACTTCAACAGATGAAAGTGTTCCAGTTGATAGTTTTTGTTCAATCTGATTCTTTTCATTGTTTAAGGATTCAATATCAGATTCTAGAGTTTCAAATTCCTTTTTTTCTTTCCAGGTAAGTTTTCTGACTTTTTCTGTAGGTATTGTTATTTCTTTTTCTGGCTTTTTTTCTTTTACAGTTTTATCTGAAATTTTTATTTGTTTCTTTGACCATTCGCGGTAATTGGAGTAATTACCAGGGTAATCTTTTATTGCGCCCAATCCATCAAAAACAAAAAGATGATCAGAAATTTTATCTAGAAAAAACCTATCATGAGAAACTACTACCAAACAACCAGGGAATTCTTTTAAATATTCTTCCAGAACATTTAAGGTCATAATATCAAGGTCATTTGTAGGTTCATCAAGAATAAGAAAGTTAGGGTTTCTCATTAATATTGTAACCAAATGTAATCTTCTGCGCTCGCCACCGCTAAGTTTTTCAACTGGCGTGTGCTGCATTGCATTTGTAAATAAAAAGTAATTCAGGAATTGAGAAATCGAAAGTTTTTTTCCTTCAATTGGAGTAACAACTTCTGCAATATCTTTTACTATATCAATTACTCTTTGACCTTCTTTAAATTTTAAATCTTCTTGTTTGTAGTAGCCTAAAACAACAGTTTCGCCATATTCAAAATGACCGGTATCGGGTTTTACAAGATTTGTAATTAAATTCAGAAATGTAGTTTTTCCTGAACCATTTTTTCCAATTATTCCGATTTTTTCAAATCGTCGGAACATATAAGTGAAATCCTTAATAAGAAGTTTTTCGCCATATGCTTTTCCAAGATTTGAAATCTCGAGTATCTTGTTACCTAGTCGTGCTGCGGAGATTTTTATCTCTACATTTTTTTCAATTATTTTCTGACTGGCTTTTTCCTGAACTTCGTTAAAAGCTTCAACCCTGTATTTTGCTTTGGTAGTTCTAGCTTTTGGCATCCTTCTAATCCAGTCTAGTTCTTTGCGAAATAAATTTCGGGCTTTTTCAACTTCAGAATTTTGAACATCAATACGTTCACTACGTTTTTCAAGAAAATAAGAATAGTTGCCTTTGTACTGATATAATGTTTTGTTATCTAATTCTAATATTTCATTACAAACTCTGTCTAAAAAATATCTGTCATGAGTAACCATTAACAATGTGCATCCTGAGCGTGATAAAAATTCTTCAAGCCATTCAATCATCTCTAAATCCAGGTGGTTGGTAGGTTCATCAAGAATTAATAAATCAGGATCGTTAATTAACAAACTTGCTAAAGCAACGCGTTTTTTTTGTCCACCAGACAGATTTCCAATAATAATATTTCCATCTGGTAATTGAAGTTCGGCAACAATTTGATGCACTTTTACCTCATGGTCCCATGCCTGGGCAATTTCCATTTTTTCGAGTGCCTTTTCTAATCTTTCTTTATTATTTGATACAAGAGCAATTTCATACTCTTTAATAATTTGCATTACTTCAGAGGCAGAATTGTAAATCTCTTCAAAAATAGTTTTAGTTTCGTCTAGCTTTAGCGACTGAGCTAAATAGCCAACTGTAATACCATTTCTTAAAACAATTTGTCCAGAATCTGGATTGTCAGTTCCTGCAATAATATTTAATAAGGTTGTTTTTCCCGCACCATTCCTTGCAACAATTGCTATTTTTTGGTCCTGGTGTATGCTTAACGATAAATTTTCGAAAAGAGTTAAATCGCCAAAAGATTTTGTAATGTTTTCTGCTTGTAAATAAACCACTATAGAATTTTATAAAAATGTGAATATTGTTATTCGAGGAATGTTTTTACATTATATTTTTTTGCAACTTCAAGAAGTTCTATTTCAACATCGGGAAGAATAGGAATTCCTTCTTTCATGTAAATTTCTGTGAATTCTCTTTCCGGATCACCAGGAATCAAAACTTTTTCGTGTCCTTCTGCAGGAACCGCATTGCGGAAAGTGTCAATCCATTCATCCATAGAGTTTTTAAAATCTTCTGCTGGCCTGAATGCATCAATTCTCATAGCACCAAAAAAATGTCCTATTCCTTTTCCTGTCGATTTTTCTAGCAAAGGTAAAAATGCAACTTGTGGAGGTGTAAACGGACCAAAATTAGCACCGCCAAGTACCGATGAAAGTATGTCAACTATTGCTCCAAGGCAATAACCTTTGTGACTTCCATGCTCATAATCGCTGCCAAGTGGCACAATTGCACCACCTTGTTTTAAGATTGTTGGGTCGGTTGTTGGATTTCCTATTTTATCTTGTACATAACCTAATTTACAATTTTCGCCCTTTCTTTCTATTAGAGCTAGCTTGCCTTGTGCAATTGGTGTTGTTGCAAAATCGGCAACAAATGCTGGGTTTTTACCAGCAGGGATAGCCATTGCAATTGGATTAGTTCCTAAAAATTTGGAAGTACTCCATGTTGGTGCAACAAGCGGACTGGCATTAGTTGTTGTAATTCCAATCATGTTTTCTTCTAAAGCCATCATTGCATAATAACCTGCAATTCCAAAATGATTAGAATTATTTACCGAAACCCAGCCTGTTCCTGCTGTTTTAGCTTTTTCAATTGCTAGTTTCATTGCTTTTTTTGCTCCAATCATTCCATATCCGTTTCCGCTGTCTATTGTTGCAGTAGATGGTGTTTCGTGTATAACTTTAACTTCATTGTTTAATGTTATTCTTCCTGCTTCCCAAAGACCAAGATATGTTTTTACTCTTGCCAGTCCGTGTGAAGAAATTCCACGTAATTCAGATACCAAAAGAACTTCAGAAATAATTTTTGCATCTTCAAATGGGCAACCAATTTTCGTAAACACACGAATTAAAAATTCATCTAATATTTGATATGAATATCTGTTCACCATATTTAATTATTTTTTTCTGATAACATTTGTTGCTGATGCTTGTGCTGTTGGTGTAATTACTATATCGTTTAAATTTACATGAGATGGCCTTGTTACTGCAAAAAGTATAACATCTGCAACGTCTTCAGCTTTTAAAGGTTCTAAACCATCGTAAACCGTTTTTGCGTTTTCTTTATTTCCTTTAAAACGAACTAACGAGAATTCGGTTTCTACCATTCCCGGACAAATACCAGTAACCTTAATATTATGTTCTAATAAATCTATTCTCATTGCTTTTGTAAGTGCATCAACAGCATACTTTGTTGCACAATAAACATTTCCCATTGGATAAACTTCTTTTCCTGCTATCGAGCCAATATTAACAATGTGCCCTCTTTTATGTGAAATCATCATTGGGATAATTTTTTTTGTTACATATAAAAGCCCTTTAACATTGGTGTCTATCATCTTTTCCCAATCTTCGATATCTCCATTTTGAATTGACGATAATCCTGCAGCAAGGCCCGCATTGTTTACCAGAAGCTCAATGTTTTTCCATTCTTCAGGTAATTTATCAATTGCATGATTTACTTCTTCGTTATTACTTACATCAAAACTTAAAGCAAGTACCCGACTTTTTTGTATTAATTGTTTCTCAAGCTCGGCTAATAAATGCCAGCGTCGACCTGTAATTATAACTGAATACCCTGCTTCTGCAAGCTTTAGTGCTGTTGCTTTTCCAATACCGGATGTAGCTCCGGTAACAAGTGCTATTTTTTCCATTTAACAAAAGGTGTAATAATTTTACTAAGTAAAATATTTATTCGGTTTAAATCAATAAATGTAAGAAAAAGAATAAAAAGAAATGGCAGGGCAGGGGTTCTGTATCTGACAAGTGCGCCTAAAACAGGTGTTGTTAAGCCGCATAATATAAACAGTATAAATACAAATGATAAACAAAACCAAAACCATGTAAAATTTTTAATATCTGGTTTCTTATAAAAAATTATTGTTAAAATTAGTATTATAACAATTAACAAATTTTCTAATGCAGATGGAATAATCATTGCTGATTTTATTTCAAAAATATGTGGCCGAAAAAATGAGTTTATTAAAGCAACGGGAGTGTTTTTTGCAAAACTGATGAAAGATGGTTCAAGAACAGGTAAATCAATTCTACTTCCTACGTTAGGTGATTGATTTATCATATTTATAAAATCGTGCTGCTTTGTTGCAGTTATTTCTACAAGATTATATTTTGGAAATAAAAGATGAAAAAAGAAAAAAGCAGAAATAATTAAAATATGAATTCCTGCAACAATAGGAAATGCAGGTATTTTTTTTAAATGTTTTATCGCAATTAAACTCGCTATTCCCGGCAATGCTGCAAGTAATACATAAAATTTTGAAAAGAATAATAAAGTGATTGTTAAAATTAAAAAGATTAAAATCTTCCACGTAAATTTCTTTAAAAATAATTTGTTAACATAGTATACAGAAAGTCCTAATGCAAACATCAATATTCCCTCTTTTAACACACCCGAAGTCCATAAAAGAACTGATGGAATTAGAAAAATTGAAAATATTAGTGCATTTCTTTTATTTATAAAATAAGGGTAAAATACTTTAAAAATGGCTGTAAGTCCGGTGAATGAAATAAATGCCATAAAAATATTGTGAACGTTAAAATAACCAAACGAAAAAAGCATTAAAATAGCATTAAACCTAATAATTGTTCTATTATCGTTGTACAGATTATAGTCAAATTCTTTATGCCAGAAATTAGCCACATTGTAGTATTGATCTAGATGAGGTGCATCAGCACCAATTCCAGTAATCATTCTTAAATAATCTATAGGATTGTTATGTATACTGTTAAATATTACTTTTCCATCATCAAAATATTTAAAAATATCCGACTCAGTTCTATTATTATAATAATATGAGTAAATAAATGTAAGTGCAAATGCGCTTAATATTTTAATTATAAATAGGCCAAAAAGGATTTTACGTGAAACATTGTCGATTCTGAAAAATGGCAATTTAAATATCAGAAAAGCAAATATTAATGTATATCCTAAACATAAAACAATTTCCATATATACTTGTTTGGACAAAGATAATTATTAAATAATTAAACCTAACAGGTCTAAAATACCTGTTAGGTTTAATTACTACAATAAAAAAACCTTGAATAAAAATTCAAGGTTTTTTTATTTTGCAAATTATTTAATTCTAATACATTAATTGCTTTTTATTTGTTTTTTGCCAGCCTGCATCATATTTGCTGTCAGCAAAGTAAATTATTAGATCAGCATCATATTTTGAATCAACAAAAAATATTTTCTTTTTGGCATCGTATTTTGAATCACAAAAAAACCATAAACCATTGTTATCGCCTGCATCGTATTGCGAGGTTACTTTATAAACTATTAAATCAGCATCGTATTTACTGTCAGCTACCCAAACTTTAACATCTGTATCATATTTAGAATCGCAACTGAAAACTTTTTGCGAAAATGCATTTGATGAAATTAAAAAGCTAATTGCTAATCCGAAAAGTAAGATTATTTTTTTCATAAAATTTTGTTGTTAGTAAAGTTAATTAAATTTTGGCAAACAAAAATTATACCTGCAAAATATTAATAGGTATTTTATACCTTGCAGTAATAATAATTTTAATGTTATGAAGAAGATTTTTAAAGGTTTACTTATTATTATTCTAATAGTTATACTTGGAATTGGAGTCTTTTTTGGATATATGTATTTTAAAAATGTAAATAATCGTAATCCTTATACTTTAGTTCCTAATGATGCTGTTTTTATAATAGAAACGAAGAATTTAAACGATGGCTGGAATGCAATAAGTCAAAGTAAAATTTGGAATCATTTAAAACAGAACCAATATTTTGCAGATATTAATGAGAGTGCAGCATCACTTGATTCATTAATGAAATATAACAAAACAATGGATATGTTGCTAAGCGACCGTCAGATGGTTGTTTCGGCACATATGATTTCTGCTACAGATTATAATTTTTTATTTGTTGTTGATGTTCAAAAGGCCGGACAAGCAACATTTTTAATGGAAACATTAAATCTTATTTCAGATTACTCTGTTTCAAAAAGAGATTACGAAGGTATTGAGATAATTGATATGCTTGATGTTAAAACTAAAGAAACACTTTCTTTCGCATTTATAGATAATTTAATGGTTGGGAGTTATACTTCTTCTTTAGTAGAAAGATCAATCGATCAACGTGATTCTGAATTTTGGATGAAAAATAAGAGGTTTCAACTTGCAAAAGATGAAACAGAGTCATCTCTTTTTAATTTTTATATAAACTATAAAATAATTCCGGAGTATTTAAAATGTTATATGAGTGAAAGTAGCGAGCTTGTTGATGCACTTTCGCAAACAATGGCATATACAACTTTAAAATGCAATTTAGAAAATGAACGATTAAGTATGATTGGGTATTCTAATCTTTATGATAGTGTTCCATCGTATCTTAATGCATTATTGCAGGTTAAGCCAGGAAAAATGTCAGCTTTTGAAATAATACCTGATAATGCAGCATTGTACATGCCAATGTGTTTTAATGATTTTAATGATTTTTTCGAAAAACTTAAAGAGTATTATAAATCATCAGATACAACTGGTTACGAAGATTATAATGGAAATATAGCTAAAGTCGAAAAATATTTAAAGGTAAATTTAAAAGAAGATTTCTTTAGCTGGATTGGAAGTGAAATTGCTTTTGTAAAACTTCAACCAGAAGCTAATGCCAGAGAAGAAGATGTTGTGGTTGTAATAAAAGCTAATAATATTGATAATGCTCATGCTGGATTGGATCATTTGTTACGACAGATAAAAAGACGTACTCCTGTAAAATTTGAGGAGACTGAATACAATGGTTATCCGATAAATTATTTAAGTGTAAAAGGGTTCTTTAAAATGTTTCTTGGTAAAATGTTTGGTAAGCTTGAAAAACCATACTTCACTTATATTGGCGATTATGTTGTTTTTTCAAATTCTGATAGTCAATTAATGGATTTTATTGATTCGTACAGTTCTGGAAAAACCCTTGAAAAAAATGAAGCTTTCATGAACTTTAAAAACGATTTTGAAGATGAAGCAAATGTATCAGCTTTTATTCAAATGCCTAAGATTTATCAATATATGTATTTCTATGGAAAAGAAAGTACTCGAGATAGCATTAAACAAAATAAAGATTTGATTCTTAGTTTTGTTCGAATAGGATTTCAGTTAGTATCAGATGGTGATATGTTTAAAACTTCACTTATTACAGAGCATGATCCGGATGCATTAAAAGATGAAACATTAGAAAAAATTGGTCGATCGGCAGAAGAACTTTTCTTTAATGAGTATGATAGCTTGCAGTTTAAAATTGATTTAACTGGAGTTCCACCAACTGATAATGCTCCATTAACACTTTATTATAATGATAAACTGGTAATGTCCGAAGGGAGTGTCATTGATGGAAAACCAAGTGGAACATGGAAAAATTACTATCAATCTGGAAATCTTCAAAGTATAATAAAATATGAAGATGGCTTTGTAAGTGGTCATTGTGTGTTTTATTTTGATAGTGAAGAAGAAAGCATTAAAGCAGAAATGGATTTTATTCTGGATGAAATGCATGGTGATTATAAAGAATATTACGAAAATGGTAAACCCAAAGCCTGGCTTGAAATAAAAGCAAATTTACAGGATGGCGATGCTGAATTTTATTACGATAGCGGAACAATAAAAGCAAAAGGACAGTATTCTGAAGGATTGATGGATGGTAAATGGAAATATTTTAGCGAAACTGGCCAGGAATTAGGTAAAAAGAAATTCTCTGAAGGAATAGAAAAAGAATAATAAATTAATTTCTTGTCTTGCTTTGCCTTATCTTGCCTCGGCCTGGCTTGCCTCGGCCTTCAGGCCGAGGAACACCAGAATAAAAATTATTCGGCTTTAGCCATAAATTATTATCTAATATTATATTAACAAGAATTATGAAAAAGAATTTTTAGTGGAGTTAGAAAATGAATTATCAATTTAAAATTTTAATTACCTTCGTGCAAAATTTAAAAAGCAAAAAAATGAGAAAATCTTTAGTTTATGTTTCTTTCATTGCAGTTACGATGATACTCGCTTCATGTGGTGATAAAAAAGACGATAGTGCTGTAAAACTTACAAATAATCGCGATTCATTGAGTTATTCATTTGGAGTAAATGTTGGTTCAAGTATGAAACAAGAAGGAATTGATACTATTATTAACCTCGATATTTTTACTCAAGGTTTTAATGCAGTTCTAACTAATAATAATCCAGTTCTTACTAGCGAACAAGCATTAGAAGTATTAAAAGCTTATTTTACTAAACTTCAGTCAAAGGAGTTTGAAAAAGGAAAAGGTGAAGGCGAAAAATTCTTAGCTGAAAATGCTCAGAAAGAAGGCGTTAAAACACTTCCAAGCGGATTGCAATATAAAATTATTTCAGAAGGAAAAGGTGCAAAACCAACCGCTGAAAGTACTGTAAAAGTTCATTATACTGGAAAATTATTAGATGGTAAAGTATTTGATAGCTCAGTTGGAAAAGAACCTGTTACATTTCCATTAAACCAGGTTATTCCAGGTTGGACAGAGGGAATTCAACTTATGTCTGTTGGTTCAAAAATTGAATTATACATTCCTTATAACTTAGCTTACGGCGAAAAAGGTATGCAAGGAGCAATTCCTCCATATGCAACTTTAGTATTCGAAGTTGAATTAATAGGAATAGAGAAATAATAAATACAATATTCTAAAATTAAGCCTCACATGAAAATGTGAGGCTTTTTTATTTTAATTTAAGTTGCCACAGATTTAATTTTCATTTTTTATAGTCTTTTAAATTGGTGATATACTTATTATAAAAAAGGAGCCCAACCAATTGCCTGCCTGAAGGTACCTCTTTTATGAAAAGAGAAGGTTGATTAATAAAAAATCGGGCTATTTTATAATCCGCCGGGGCGGATAAATGGTATTATATATAAAAAAAACCTCAGATTTATTTATCTGAGGTTTTTTATTCTATAATTTGTTATATTTAATTGCTAAACATCAATTCTTGCGTATTTTGCATGTCTCTCAATAAAATCGCGTCTTATTGGAACATCGTCGCCCATTAACATCGAGAAAATTCTGTCAGCTTCAGCTGCGCTATCGATGGTTACCTGACGAAGTGTTCTGAATTCAGGATTCATTGTTGTATCCCAAAGTTGCTCAGCGTTCATTTCTCCCAAACCTTTGTATCTTTGAATGTGTACTGCAGATTCTTTTCCTTTTCCTAATTCTGCAACTATTGCAATACGTTCATCTTCGGTCCAGCAATATCTTTCTTCTTTTCCTCTTTTAATCAAATAAAGAGGAGGAGTAGCAATATAAAGATAACCGCGCTCAATTAATTCCTTCATGTATCTGAAATAGAATGTCATAATTAATGTTGAAATGTGACTACCATCAACGTCAGCATCTGTCATAATTACAATTTTATGGTATCGAAGCTTAGTAAGATTTAATGCTTTACTATCTTCTTCGGTTCCAATGTGAACACCAAGTGCAGTAAACATGTTTTTTATTTCTTCACTTTCAAAAATTCTATGTGGCATAGCTTTTTCAACATTCAGAATCTTTCCACGTAATGGAAGTATTGCCTGAAATTTTCTATCACGACCTTGTTTTGCAGTTCCACCAGCAGAATCACCTTCGACTAGATATAATTCGCAAATTGATGGATCACGTTCTGAACAGTCAGCCAATTTACCTGGTAAGCCACCACCTGTTAGCGCACCTTTGCGTTGAACTAATTCACGTGCTTTGCGGGCAGCATGACGAGCAGTAGCTGCTAAAATAACTTTGTTTACTATTTCTTTTGCATCCTTTGGATTTTCTTCAAGGTAGAATGAAAGTAACTCGCTAACAGCTTGGTCAACAGCTCCCATAACATCGGTGTTTCCAAGTTTTGTTTTTGTCTGACCTTCAAATTGTGGCTCTTGAACTTTTACAGATATTACTGCAGTAAGCCCTTCGCGGAAGTCGTCACCACTTATATCAAATTTTAATTTTGAAAGCATTCCACTTTTTTCAGCGTATGCTTTAAGAGTACGGGTTAATCCTCGTCTAAAACCAGCAAGATGTGTTCCTCCTTCGTGGGTATTAATATTATTTACATAACTGTGAACATTCTCATTAAAAGAAGCATTGTATTGCATTGCTAACTCAACAGGGATAGAGTTCTTTTCAGTTTCTAAATAAATTACGTTTTCGATTAATGTTTCGCGGTTGGCATCTAAAAAGCGAACAAATTCTCTAAGACCTTCGGTACTTAAAAATTCATTTTTTAATGGATTACCATTTTCATCTAACTCACGTAAATCTGTAATATTAAGACAAATTCCTTTATTTAAAAAGGCAAGTTCACGTAAACGGGATGCTAAAGTTTCAAAATTGTAATCAACAGCTGTAAATATTGAAGCATCTGGCCTAAATGTAATTGTTGTTCCGGTTTTATCACTATCTCCAACAATTTTTAATTCTGAAATGGCTTTCCCAATTGAGAATTCCATTTCGTACATTTTACCATTACGGCTAACTTCTGCTTTTAAGTAACTTGAAAGAGCGTTAACACAACTTACGCCTACACCATGTAAACCTCCGGAAACTTTATATGAATCGTGATTGAATTTTCCGCCGGCATGTAACACTGTAAGTACAACTTCTAATGCTGATTTTTGTTCTTTTTCATGAAAATCAACAGGTATACCACGACCATCATCAGTTACTGTTATTGTTCCATCAGCATTAATGAAAACATTAATGTTTTTGCAATGACCAGCAAGCGCTTCATCAATTGAATTGTCAACTACTTCGTAAACTAAATGGTGTAATCCTCTAACTCCAATATCACCAATGTACATTGCGGGACGTTTACGTACTGCTTCTAATCCTTCGAGTACCTGAATGCTGTCTGCCGAATACTCATTATTTCTCTCTAAATCGTTTGTCAAATCTTCCATCTTTTTCTATATCTTTTTCTTGTTTTTTTTAATGCAGTGCGAAGGTAAGAAATAGTCTTCTTAAATACTAGTGAATATCAATAAAACTAAGACTTTGTTAATAAGTTTTTATGTGTGTAATTATAAAAAAAAACAGGTTGAAAATCAGCCTGTTTTTATTATAGAAAAAAGATGTTTTTTATTGAAAAATAATCTATTAAAAAGAATAAGTTAATCCTCCTAGAATATTAAATCCTTGAGTCGGGTAAAAATTCCAATAATACTTTTTTGATGCTGTTATATTATTTAAATTTAAAAATGCAGATAAAACTTTTGAGTAACGATATTCAATTCCAATATTTGCATCTATAGTATTTTTTAATTTAAATGGAGAATCAGGTGTTCTGAAATTTGGTGCATATCTGTCGCCTAAACAAAATACATCTAATGCTACTATAATTTTATTGCGTAAATTATAGCGTGTTGTTAAGGTAACATCCCATTCTGGTTTATGCCATGGTTTATCAAGAGTTTTAAGAGTGTATTTGTAATAATTACCTTTCAAGAAAATATTTAATTTTTCAGAGTTTTTATAAGATACTTCTCCATTAAAATGTAAAAGTTCCACTTTATCATAAACTACATCAAAGTAATTACCAATTGCCATGGAATCGTTAACATTTACGAAGAAATACATATTATCATATGTTCCATATGTTCCTTTAACTAGAAAAGAAATTTTCTTACTGAAATTGCCTTTAAGCCCTGCAAAAATATTTATTTTGTTATTTGTATTGTTCATCTGTAATCCTGGTCTTGTATAGGGATTTTCTTTTGCCATCTTTGAAAAATGATTCTGAATCATTCCTCCATCAATACCTATAAATGGTATTAAAAAATTCTCTATAACATTATATTGCATATTAACATTTGGATAGAAATGATAAAAAGTTGAGTCGGAATATGCATCAACATTCATAGCTAAACCACAATTAATTTTCCAGTTATCACCTGATAGCCTTACCCATGGATTAATTGTTACCAAAGCATTGTTAAGGGTATCCATTGCCGAATTTTTATTTATCCATGATATCCCAATTGTTCCACCAATTAATTCATTTTTATAAAAACTATTTACATCTGCTCTTAAGTCAAAAAGGTTTTGATAGCTTTTATAATGATCTTCAAAATATTCGTATTTTAAATTTACATCATAATTAATATGTGTAGAATCTTTATAGTTTGTTAGCAAACCAGCATTTCCTGTTATTGTGTTATAATGTTGAAAAACTTGTTTTTTTTCTATAACTGTGTCGGTAAAGGCTGTGTCGTAACCATAATAATGAAGAGCATTTCTTATGTATGATGCATCACCGTATAATGTGGAGTTTTCGAAAAACTTTTTGCCAAAAATTTTTACATTATTATCGCTATACGATGCAGGGGATTTAAAATCGTTAGCAAGTTTTAATTTTGTTATGGAAGAATTATGTTTTATATAAAAACCTCCAGAATAATCTTTTGATCTTAGCATATTAATTCCACCTTCACCTAGTAAAGTGTTATAATTGCCATACCCAGCTTTTAAATATGTTGAATAAAGTTTAGATATTGGTTCGCCAACCATTTTTGCTGGTTGAATAGGCAATACTTGAAAATCTACCGGAAGTTGTGTAGGATACACTTTATAGTTAAAAATATTTTTTACTCCTGATGTGTCATTAATCTCAGGTAATAAATTTATTTTGTATGCATCGCCAACTGTAGGATCGTATGGCTTTACTACAATTACATTGTCGTTTAATTTTGTTTGCGAAATAGCTACTTTGTTAAAAGTAAGTAATGTGCAAATAAATATCGTTGTTATAACCAAAATATTTTTCATAACTGTTTCGGTTAATTTGATTTATTTTCTTCGTTAATATTAATTTCAATATTTTCAGGTACTGGCTGAACCTGTTCTTGTTGTTTTCTTAAAAGCTCTTGTTCCTCCATAATTTTTATCTGGTCGAGTTTTGATTTTGCATCATCAAGCATGCCATCATCTTTAATTTTATAATTGTCAATTATGCTTTGTAAAGTAGCTTTTGCTTGAAAATTATCTTTTTTAGCGACATAAATTTCTGCAAGTAATAAAAATCCTTTTGCCAACCATTTTTGTTGAGGTGTATTTTTCTTAACAAAATCAAAAATTTCGTTCTCAGCTAAATCATTTTGGCTTTGTTTAAAATATATATCTGCAGTCAGATATTTTGCTTCTGCTTCAATTGCACTTTTACAGCTTTTAGAAATTAAAGTAAATTCCTCGAGTGCCGCTTCATAATTTTTGTTTTCGTACTCGCATTTACCAACTATATAATGTGCTTCACGAACTATTTCATCTGATAGTTTTTCCATTCCCAGAACTTGTATTGCCGATTTTTTTGAGTTTTCAATATCGGCTAACTGGAAATAACAACGCATTTTTCCTATTTTTGAAGCAGTAATATTTGTCTGATAAACTGCAGAACTTTCTAATGTAATATAATAACTCAAAGCTTCTTTGTAATTAGCTTTACTAAACTCGTACTTTGATGCTTTTGCAAGTGCAGGTTCAGTAAATACACTGTTTGGACGGCTTAATACTTTTTTGTAAAATTCTGCAGAAGCATCAGGATTTGATGATTTGTTTAAACATTCTGCTTTATAATAAAAAACGTTTACAGAAAAAATTCCTGTTTCGCCAAATTTTGAAATGTAATCTGCAAATAATCCTTCGGCTTTTGCACAATCGTCTGCCATATATACTTTTTCGGCAGTTGCATACATAAGTGAATCTTGTTCGGTTATTCTGAAATCACCTTGGTTTCCTCTGTCTTTTAAATATGCATAATAATTATTTACATCATTCATGTCAAGGTAAACAGTTTTTAATCCTGTAAATGCATCTTTAGCTTCGGGACTGCTTGAATAATTTTCAATTACTTTTTTGTAAACTGCAAGTGCTTTGTCGTTTTGATCGTTATTATAATAAACCAAACCCATTTGAATATATGCTTTTCTAACAAAATC
>CAILUD010000002.1 GCA_903837285.1 uncultured Bacteroidota bacterium
CCGATCTTTCAAATATAAAATAAAAAATCACTGTAACAAAAAAGAATATTAATTGTTACAGGTTTTTAGCTCCTAATTTCACGTGTTAAACAACAGGTTTTTTATTGCATGTTTTAATTTTAAAAACAAGAGAAGTTAAAAAAGCTTCATTTATAATAATATTTATCCCCTTACAGTATTTCTTGGCAACAAAAATTCAAATCCATCATCCTTCTCAAATATCTCATAGGTCCTATTTTTTTCAAGAAAGCGGTTTTTTTCAGTTTTAGCAATTCCATTGGAAACAGATATCTCAATATCAGAATCATGCACTATTTCATTAGAGCCACGTATTTTACCATCTTTTGTTGATTGAGAAATTGTAATCAGTGCTGAATTGGCATATATCTTTTTTAATTCCTTTAATTCCTGTGCTCCAATATGCATATTGTCTAAACTATCTATAAAAATGAAATGATATTTGTTAGGTTTAATTTCTGCAATAACATCTTGAAATGACCTTAGATCAGCAAGAAGAAAATTTTCTGAAGTAGCATTGTTATTTACTATTTTGTCTTTCATGGTTTTTGAAAAACCTTCTTCTCCACTAACATAAAGTACCGGACCAAAATTTTCAGCAAGGTAATTTGCAAATTGAATTGCAAAAGTAGATTTGCCTTCGCCTGCCCTTCCATGAATAACACAAAGAAAATTTACAGATGGCTCACCAATTAAATGATGCCATTTTTCCTGAAAACCAAGAGAATCATATTTCATATTATGAAGATCTATACTGCTTATTATTTTTGACCCAGCTGGAATTATTCTGCTTGGTTTTATATGCTGCGGTAAACGTTTTGTAACGTTTGCTGATATAGGTATAACGTTTGGTAAACGTTTTTCTGTTGGCTTTAAAAATGCCTTCAAGCCTCCATTTTGTATAAATTCATTAAGAATAAGCTTAACTTCTATTTCTTTTTCGATATTCTCAGGAATGTCCTTGAGGCTTGTTAACCATTTCTTTTTTTCTTCCTGAATAGACGTTTGTTTAACGTTTATATCACTAATTTTAACGTTTATTTTCTGAAGATTTTTCTTGAATGCTTTTTTCCTGGAATCAATAGTTAATAAATCAATAGCTGCACCACCCACTCCACCAAGCAATCCACCCTTTATTGCCTTTTTAACCCTTTCTTCTTTCTCTGCAAACGCAAATCCTCCAACAGCTCCAATACCTAAACCTCTTAAAGTATTTTTTCCAATACTCGAGAATTTACCATTATTTAAACTTTCTATATGCGTTTGTTTTTCATCTTCTAAACATTTATACTCGTTGTCTAAACGCTTAATTTGATTAATAATCTCATTATATTTTGAATTTGGTATCAATCTTATTTCTTTTCTAAAAAGTGGAGGTAGTTTTGGCGATTCCTGATTAGAATTTACCAAACCTTTTAATTGACTTTTGAAAGAATCTTCTTCCTTTGACGCTTCCTTTGAATTATTCCATGCAATTGATCGGCAAGTTGAACTGCAAAATTTGGCATCAGTTCTATGAGCAATAAACTCTTTTCCACAATTTTCACAAGTTTTGTTTTTCATAATTTAATTGTATTAAAAGCCAACAAGAAAAATATTACTACTTTCCTGTTGGCTTCTGGGTTAATTATTCATCATCAGATACCGCAATTTCTTCAAGCTCTTCGATTGCACTTCTATTATTTTTGTTATAATAAACATCGATTAAAAGGTTTCCTTCTTCGGTAGCTCCGGTAATTCTATTTTCCATTTCGTTTGCATCTAATATTTCTGCAAACATCACTATGTTGTTAGTATCAACAATAAATTCAATTTTCATATTTTTTTGATTTTAAAAGATTAATTATTAATGTTATTTGTTATAAATGAAATAATATAACTGGTGGAGATTTATTTAATATCATTTGAACTTTGTTTTTCATATCACATTTTACTTAAAGAATTTTAATGAGTGTTTCTTTTTTGATTTATTATAAGTCCTTGAGTCCATTTTAGGACTCAGAAGAATTTATTAGATTATATATTTTTTGTTATTGTTATATTCAATTTTGCTGTTACTCTTAATATTATTTTATTTTGGACGTAGTGGACGTTGAAATATTAAAAAATATGATACCCTATATTGATGGAAAAACAATATACCTAAAGGCTCCACTTTTTCTTTCATGAACTTCAGGATCTATTGCTAAAAAATGCCCTGAATATTTCGCATAATTTCTAAGACATTCCGTAAATCGCCTTTGCTTAAAGTTTTTCATTTCTGCATATTCAGGTGTTTCGTTTATAAAACGATCAAAGAGTTCTTTTTTATCATATTCCATGCTTGGCTTAATGTTACCATC
The DNA here is from genome assembly GCA_903837285.1 of uncultured Bacteroidota bacterium. Lineage (GTDB taxonomy): Bacteria > Bacteroidota > Bacteroidia > Bacteroidales > GWA2-32-17 > GWA2-32-17. The sequence continues at coordinate 2,361 of CAILUD010000002.1, forward strand.
TTTTACCTGGCTATCCATGAATTCTACAAACTCAGGATTAGTTGTCTCTATTAACTTTCGTCTGTTAAGGTTCACTGAAGCAGCAACGATAATTCCGTTCTGTAAATAGGAACAAATACAAAAAAGACAAAAATTGTAAAAGTTCATCCACTCTGTTTCTGTCCAATCACGAAAAAACCAATGATGAAATTCATCCTCTGGACTGAATTTTTCATTGTAATAATCTGCAAACTCAAATTCAATAGCTCTGTCTTTTGCACTAGCTCCCTCAATACAAATTGTTTTATTTGTAGAAATAATCATCTTCGCTTTCACCTTAAAAGGCTTTGTATTCTTTTTATCCGCAACAATTCCTTCGGTAATATCATTGAATAAACATTCAAAATCAAAATTCTTTCGAACATCATTAAGGTGAACAATCTGAGTATCGAGATTTACTTCCTGATATTTGTGTTTATTAGTTGTATCAAAATCTTTTCCGTTTATTTCTGTAAATTTCTTGACATATCCGAGAGCCTGTCCTAGAAGTGTTTTTCCTGTTCTTCCATTTGCTACATCAGAAATCTTACTATCAGTAAACACAACCGCTTTTAATTTTCCGGAGAAATGACTGTGCAACAAATAACCAATTATAGTTGTAAGTGAATCATAGCGTTGTAAATCATTGCCACTAATATTTAATGTAAAATGAGAAAACTCTCCCCTTTTCTTTGGTTCTAGTTCTATAGTATTCAAGCATGCAAAGTCCCTGTCCACAATTTGACTTTTCCAAATTAAACCTTCTAATTGTGAATACGGCAACAATATATATCCTTCTTTATTACAACGTACAAAACCGTTTTTAAAATAAATCAAACAATCTTCTTTAGTATCAATATTAAATTTAAAAGGTTCTTTTGGTCTGAGCAGGTTCAAACGATTTTCGCAGAAATAATGCGATGGGTTTCGATAAAATTTACCTATCAGAAATTCCCTAGATACACCATTTCCTAGCATTTCAGGCAAGTTTTCCAAATAATGAATAAATGCATCCTGGATATGAGTAACAGATACTTCTTCGATTATTTGATCAATTATTCTAGTAAAAACGAAGTTTTTATCAATGTCAAATCTTCTGAATCCTAACTTATATAAAATGTCAATCCACTTTGGATAATCTATTTTAATATCCTTTATATTGCCATCTTTATCAAGTACTGGAGAGAAAAAAACAGTTGTATTATTTTTAACACTTTCAGTAATTTGAAACCCATAATCATTTGCTAATTTAAAAAATGTTCTAATTGTTATTCCTTTATTACTGGAATTCAAACATGCTGAATATTGACTACTGCACGTTTCATAATTATAACCATTGTTATATTTACTTACTAAATGAAAATATTTTTCACCATCAATCCCAAAATAATCGGCAAATGCAAAACCAATATTTCTCCAATTCTCATATGAATCAGTAATATCCTTTTTTGAATTTTCAATTTGAAAAAGTATCTTTTCTACATTTTGTTGAACTTTGTTAAAGTCATTTTCTGACTTATAGCGAGAACATTTAAATAATTGGTAATTAGGATTAACAAAAATATCCGTATCGTAGGAGTAATAACATAAACGACTTTCATCTTTTACTTGATTGTCAACTGTAATTGAGTATTTTGTTTTTAAGTATAAACTTATTGCTTCAAAAACATTTTTATGTTCCTGGTCTCCAATAAAAAATATACATTTTAAACCATTCCCACTTGGACTTGTAAATACAACATATAAAAATGGATCTTCTTTTAGAATATTTTTTATTTCATCTACATTTTGAATACCATCAATATCCATTTGCATAAAACCAGAAAGTCTTAAAATATCGGTTTTTTTATGACCATTATTGCAATATGCAGATATGGTTACAGCAGGAAGTGTTTTTTTTAATTTATTCCTAATTTCTTTATCTGCTTCCTGCCTAATCCTATTTATAGTTTCTATAAGTGAGAGACCCTGTACAAAACCAGTCTTAATTGAAATAATGAAATCATTAAAAGTTATTGCAATCGGATTTTTATCAATTACATTTTTAAAATGAGATATTTTAATATTAGTTTCCATAATTTTTATTTTTGCAATCCAAGACTATTTGCCAGTTCGTTTTTTTCGTTTTTAGAAATACCTCTTAGTGTAATTTGTTTGGGTTCATAATTTAATAGGTCTTCCATTTGACAGTTTAGGAATTTTGAAAGAATAGCTAATTGACCTACCGGCATCTCGTATTTGTCAATTAGTTTTGTATACATGTATTTTTCAAAGGTTCTCGCGTTTATTCCCAGCATCTTAGGCAATGTTCTTTTAGCAATTAAATAGTCCCCATAACTGAGTTTTTCAATTTTTTCCTTGATCTTATACTTATATGTAAAGTATTTTCTTATATTTGTGACATTATTACGCATAATAAATGCAATTATTGTAATTTTTATTCGTTACAAATGTAAAGTATATTCTTACATTTTGTATATTTAAATTTGATTTATTTATTAACAATTATTGACAAAATGGAAATAGGTAAGAAAATCAAAGAGATAGCTGAAGCAAAAAATATTTCAGTAAAAGACTTAGGTGAAAAAATTGGGAGAACAAGGCAGGCAGTTTATGATATATATACCGGTAAGGTCTCTGTAAATGTTGAGTTGTTGAACAAGATATGTGCTGTACTTGGAATCGAAGTTTACACCTTATTTGTCGCAGAAAATGACCTCCCTCAAACAAAAGATGAATTGAAAAGAATAATCGGAGGAATTACTTCTCAGGTAATAAATAACAATTACATTTTTGCAATTCATGTAAGGGAGCTAATGTTGAATATACATATGAAAGCAAAAGAAGGTATGGGACTAATTAATCTTGAGTTTAATAGTAAGTTAAAAGCTAGCGATTATCCTTTTGTAGAGCATTACAAACCTCTTAAAACTGCAATAAGCAAACCGGAATTGCAGAAATATTCTGAGCATATTTATGGTAATTTCTTTAAGAATTTAATGATACTAATGCATACGCAGGATTTTAGTAAAGTGATATCTGATATAATCGATAGGGATTTTAGTAAAAAGGGTAGTGATATAAAATAATTTGTATCTTTGCGTCACTTGCGTCACTTTGAGTCAGTTTTGCAAAATTATAATAATTTAACTCATAATATGTTATGAAGGTCAAAAAAATTGAATCCAACAGCCCCATTTTCCACCCAAAAATCCCCAAATACATAGTGCTTGGGGATTTTTTAATTTTATAGTATTAGCTATTAGTCACAATTTTATTAAAAAATTTCTTTTTATAATTATTTCATTTGTAAAATTTTGTATTTTTATAGAAATTATCATCTTATGAATACATTAAAAAGCCTTGCAATAATTTTAGCATTTACATCTTATACAATTTATGTTTCTGCGCAAAATTCTGTTTTGTCAGCAAACTTAGCTCAAATAACCGACTCTGTTGAATATACGCTAAACGGAACCATTGCATTAAGAACCGGAAAAACAGTAAATATTAAAATTAATAACCAAAGAACTATTCCAGCAGTTGGTCAAACTGGAATACTTCAAAAATATTTTGAAGAAGAAATTTTTGGTATGAAAACTACTGGTTGGTTAGATATTGGTGAGATGAAAATTACTTCAGTTAAACCTGAAATGGTAACAATGACAATTATTGAAGAACACAGCGTTGTGACTAAAGATGGGCAAAAGGTTGATAATTTTAAAGTTGGAAAAATTGTGAACTTCAACTGGAAAACAGTGAAATAATTTATTATTATGTTGTCAGATCTTTCGACCTGACTATAATATTTACGCAAGTCTGTGACTTGTGTAAATATAGTATTATGTTATTGTTTTTGGTGAAAAATGTTTTTGAGTAATGTGGCTAATCAAATTTGCAGTTTGTATGGAGATGAAAAGAAATACTTTTAACGATCTTTAAGATTTTTATTTTAAGAATTTTCTTTACTAGTTTATTTTAAAAAGTTTAAATACGTATTTTTGAATAAAAAAACGAAAATGAATTTTAACGAAGTATTATTAAAACGAGAAAGTGTTCGCAATTATGATCCAGCAAAGCCGGTAGATATTGACACACTTAAAATTATACTTGAAGCTGGTCGTATTTCTCCATCGGCAGCAAATTACCAACCTTGGGAATTTTGGCTTATTTCTTCTCCTGAAATGCTTGAAAAAGTTAAACCATGTTATGAAAGACAATGGATAGCTGATGCTCCTCATATTCTTGTTGTGACAGGCGATCAAAATCAGGCTTGGGAACGTTCAGACGGTTTTAACTCTTTGCAAACTGATTTAGCTATTGCAATGCATCAAATGGTTCTTGCTGCAACAAATGAAGGCGTTGGAACTTGCTGGGTAACTAATTTTAAGCCTGATATTTTACGCAAAGCATTAGGTTTAAAAGAAACAATAAAAGTATTTGGAATTACTCCACTTGGATACCCACATGATAATTTTACAAAGCGAACAGCTATTATGCGTAAGCCTATGGAGGCTGTTGTCATATATTGCTAAATACTTAAAGGCTATTCAAATAAAATAATTTTGTTGCGAAAGTTTTCAAGAAGTATTATGTAGACTATATATTTATTTGAATAGTCGTATTTATAACAGTAATTTATTATGCCGTTAGGTCTTTCGACCTAACGATAATATTGACGCAAGTCTGTTACTTGTGTCAATATAGTATTATGTTATTGTTTTTGGTAAAAAATGTTTTTGAGTAATGTGGCACAAGTTAAAAACTTGCACCATTTATGTTTTTTACTGTCAGGTCGAAAGACCTGACAGCAGAGTTAGTCTTTCTTATCAAGTTTTTCGTATACTGAATTTGCACTTATAAATTCTGGTACAATCTCCTTCATTTGTGCAACAACATTGTAATTGTCGTAGGTATTTACTGATTCAAGAAGTTTCTCTATTTTGTTATTTACTTCATTATAGTCATACGACCTGACTTTGGCTATCATTATTTGAGGGTGATAAGTAGGAACAGTATTTTCTTTATCATTTAATAATTCTTCGTATATTTTTTCTCCGGGTCTTAAGCCAGTGAATGTTATTTTAATGTCTTTGTCTTCAACTAAACCCGAAAGTCGAATCATTTTTTTTGCAAGGTCAACAATTTTTACAGATTTGCCCATATCGAAAATAAAAATTTCGCCACCTTTTCCCATTGCTGCTGCTTCTAAAACTAACTGACAGGCCTCAGGAATTGTCATAAAATAACGTGTAATTTCAGGATGTGTAACTGTAATTGGTCCGCCATTTTCAATTTGTGCTCTAAATCTTGGTATTACTGAGCCATTAGAGCCAAGAACATTACCAAAGCGTGTTGTTATGAATCTGGTTTCAGAAATTGTTCCTAATGATTGAGTATAAATTTCGGCAACTCTTTTTGAGGCACCCATAACATTTGTTGGATTTACAGCTTTATCTGTTGAAATCATAACAAATCGCTCAACTTTATGAACATGTGCTAAGTATGCAAGAGTTTTAGTTCCTAGTACATTTGTAATAACAGCTTCTGCAGGGTTCTTTTCCATCATCGGAACATGCTTGTATGCACCTGCATGATAAATAACTGAAGGTTTATATCTGTCAATAATGTAATTTAATCTTCCGGCATTTGTTAAGTCGCCAATAATTAATTTAAAATCGTTAAAACCTAAATCTTCTAATTCAAGTGATAAATCATTTAGTGGGGTCTCGGCCTGATCAAACAGGACAATGCTTTTAGGTTTAAATTTTGTTAGCTGAATAACCATTTCGCGACCAATTGAACCTGCAGCACCGGTTACCATAACAACTTTCCCAAGAATCTGCGATTTTATATTTTCTTTGTCTAATTGAATAGGTTCCCGTTCTAATAAATCTTCAATACGAATCTTTTTTAATTGGTTTGCACTTAATTCGCCGTTAATCCATTTTGAAGCTTCCGGAATAGTAAGAATATTTACATTTAAGTTAAAGCAAATATCTGTTATGTTATTTTTAATTTCTGATGATGTAAAAGTTGTAGCAAAAACTACTGAAGTTATATTATGTTTCTCAATTAAAAATGCAAGTTTGTCGTATGAATAAATGTCAATTCCTTCAAATTTATTTCTGTTTTTTTTGCCTGAAGGATCGATAAAAGCAACAGCTCGGTATTTTATTTCCACATCATTATCAAATGCTCTTTTAACAGTATGCGCAAGTTCGTCAATTCCAATTATAATAATATCTGATCTTTTTCTGTTTGGGTTAACATATTCGAAATATAGAGATTTTACTAATAATCTTGAGAATGTTAAAGTAAAAACTGTTACTAAGAAATCTAAAATAATTATGGAGAAGGGAATAATGAAAATATTATTAAATGTGTAGTATGTTATTCCGTCTATTCCTACAAAAACAATGCTTCCTAAAAGAGTTACCAGAAAAATTCTCTCGGCATCTTTAGTGCTTGCAAATCTAACAAGTCCTGCATATAATCTGCTTATTAAAAAACTTATTGCCCTTACTACAAGAATAATTGGCAATACATAATAAAGCATAGGCATCAACTCGTGATGAGGAATTGCAAAATTAAATCTTAATAAATAAGCAATAAAAACTGAAAATACACAAATGAATATATCAATTAAAAAGATTACCCATCGTGGTGTGTTTTTTCTTAAAAGTTCCATTTATTTAATTAAATAATTACGACAAATGTACTAATTGCAATTATAAAATTCACTCACATTATTAATTTACTTTTTATCTTTGGTGTAATAAATTACTATATTTCAGTAAAATAAATATATTTTTTTATCTTTAAAACTTGTCAATAAAAATTTGTTTTTGGGTTTAGAAAAATTTCTATCTTTGTGACTAAATTGAAATTTAAAATTAAAATTAATGTCGCAGAAAACTGGTGAAATAGTACAGGTTATCGGTCCGGTGGTTGATGTAAGTTTCGAAAAAACCGGCGGTGTGCTTCCAAATATTTTAGAAGCATTAGAAATAACCAGAGATAATGGTCAGAAGTTAATAATTGAATGTCAGCAACATATTGGCGAAAATACTATCAGAGCCATTGCCATGGACTCAACAGATGGTCTTCGTCGTGGAATGACAGTAACTGCAAAAGGCAGTAACATTAAAATGCCTATCGGAACTCAGATAAAAGGCAGATTATTAAATGTTATTGGTGATGCTATTGACGGTCTTCCTGAAATGAATAAAGATAAAGGATATCCAATTCATGCTCATCCTCCAAAATATGATCAGCTTTCTACTGAAACTGAAGTTCTCTTCACTGGTATTAAAGTTATCGACTTATTAGAGCCATATTCAAAAGGTGGTAAAATTGGTTTGTTTGGTGGTGCTGGTGTTGGAAAAACAGTTATCATCATGGAGCTAATCAATAATATTGCAAAAGGATATAGCGGAACATCTGTATTTGCAGGTGTTGGCGAAAGAACCAGAGAAGGAAACGATTTACTTCGCGAAATGATTGAATCAGGCGTTGTAAAATACGGAAAAGCTTTCCAGGAAAGTATGGAAAAAGGAAATTGGGATTTATCTTTAGTTGATCAGAATGAATTAGTAAACTCACAGGCAACAATGGTTTTCGGACAAATGAACGAGCCACCAGGAGCACGTGCTACAGTTGCTTTATCAGGATTAACAATTGCTGAATATTATCGTGATGGTGATAAAGAAGAAGGTGGAAAAGGACGCGATATTTTATTCTTTGTTGATAATATTTTCCGTTTCACACAAGCTGGTTCCGAGGTTTCTGCACTTTTAGGCCGTATGCCTTCAGCAGTTGGATACCAACCAACACTTGCGACAGAAATGGGTGTTATGCAGGAAAGAATTACTTCTACAAAAAATGGTTCAATTACTTCAGTTCAGGCTGTTTATGTTCCTGCTGATGATTTAACCGACCCTGCTCCAGCTACAACATTCTCGCATCTTGATGCAACAACAGTACTTTCTCGTAAAATTTCTGAGCTTGGAATTTATCCAGCGGTAGATCCATTGGATTCAACATCAAGAATTCTTACTCCAGAAATTATTGGTCACGAACATTATGATTGTGCTCAAAGAGTCAAAGAAATTTTACAGCGCTATAAAGAATTACAGGATATTATTGCAATTCTTGGTATCGACGAATTATCCGAAGAAGATAAACAAGTTGTTCACCGTGCACGCCGTGTTCAACGTTTCTTATCTCAACCATTCCATGTTGCCGAGCAATTTACTGGAAGAAAAGGAGTAATGGTTACTATTGAAGAGACAATTCGCGGATTTAACATGATAATTAATGGTGAAGTAGACCAATATCCTGAGGCTGCATTTAACCTTTGTGGAACAATTGAAGATGCAATTGCAAATGGTGAAAGAATGCTTGCTGAAGCAAAGGCATAATAATTGACAATATAAATTTATAAAATTGTTAATTATGACAGTTGAAATTTTAACACCAGAAAAAAGCTTATTTACCGGAGAAGCAAAATTAATTCAGCTTCCCGGTGCTGATGGCTCTTTCGAATTAATGAATAACCACGCACCAATTATTTCTACATTAGCCGAGGGCAAAATAAAAGTTGTTGAAGCAAATGGCAATAAATTATTTTTTGATATTTTAGGCGGAATGGTTGAAATGTCATCAAATAAAATTACTGTTTTAGCTGAAGCTTAAATTTATTCAAAATGAAAAACTTACTCGCTGCTCTTTTATTCTTTTCTGGAATAATCTCCTCTTATTCGCAAGATTTAGTGACTTTTACAGCTTCTGATGGATTAACTGTTTCGGCAAACTTATATGAAGTTGATGAAAGTTTCCCATATTTAATTCTATACCATCAAGCAGGTTATAGTAAGGGAGAATACAAAGTTTCTGCAATTAAATTATTGAAACTAGGTTATAATTGCCTTGCTGTTGATTTACGTTCAGGAGGTGGAGTTAATTTTGTTCAAAATGAAACTGCAAATCTTGCAAAACAAAAAGGTATTTCAACCACTTACCTTGATGCAGAGAAAGATATGATAGCAGCAATTGATTATGCTTATGAAAAAAGCAATAAACAAGTTGTCCTTTTTGGAAGTTCATATTCTGCCTCACTTGCAATGAGAATAGCTAAAGGAAATTCAAAAGTTAAAGCAGTAATTGCATTCAGTCCCGGTGAATATTTTCAACCAGATATGGTTATGAAAGAACAATTAAAAGGTTTTGATAAACCAGTTTTTGTTGCTTGCTCACAACGGGAATTTACATATATGAATGATTTACTTGCCGATATTCCAGCCGAATTAAAAACTGTTTTTAAACCTCAGGAAGGTATTGGTGAGCATGGTTCAAAGAGCCTTTGGCAAGAATGTCCAACTAGTAAAGAATATTGGCTTGCATTACTGATGTATTTTAAAAAACTTGAAAATATTAAGTAAGGTTAACTTTCTCCTTTAGGTATTTAGAATTGTTTATTGTTGAACATTAAACAATAAACTTTTTTTAACTTTTTGCCAGACCTATCCACAAAAATTTCTTATAAGTATTTCCAATTGAAAGTAGTTTCATAACAATAAATGCTAAAATTATTCTTGTAAGAAAAATCCACCAGAAACTCGCTCCCAAGACTACAAATACAAGAGTATCTTCAATTATAGCATGAGCTAAGACCATAAAAACAGTAACAAGACAAGCATCTTTATGAGTTAAAGTTTTCTTCTCGTTGAATTGAAATAAAATTCCTGCACCATATACAATTCCAAGCACAAAACCAGCCATCCACGGAATTAAAGCATTTGGCGATAAACCTATTAATGATGCAATTCCTTGTAACTTTTGTTTAATTACCTGGCTGAATTTCCATTTCTTTAAAAGTTCATATAAAAAGTTTAAAACAAAAATCAATATAAGAACCTGGAAACACGTAACAACCATTGCTTTTATTGTATTTATCCAGCTAAACGCTTCGGGGTTCATGTATGGATTTAAAATTGCACCTTTAATTTCATCAGGTAATATTAAATTCATTAGCATTCCAGCCAATAAGCCAAAAGCAACTCTGAAAAGTGATAATCTGGCAGTAGCAAATTTTAGTTTTATTAATATGCCGCTTTCAACTAAAAGATTATGCGAAAAACCTAAAATAATTCCAAGAATGGTGACTTGTTTAAATGTTAAATCTAAAGCTGGAATTGTTGCGATTCCGGCATAAACATTTCCAAAAAAACCAGCCATTAATGTTACGGCAGCTTCTCCTGGCAATCCAAGCAATTTCATAAAAGGACTTAATATTGGACTTACCCATAAAAAGAAACCAGAAAATTTTAGAAATGCAGCTAACAGCGAAAATGGAACGTAGATTTTTACAAGCATCCACGAAATTTTCAGTGACAATTTTCCGGTTGAAATAAAGATCTCTTTCATTTTTAAAATAAAGACCGAAATTAATTTTAATAATTGAAAACCATTTAAACCTTGTTAAAATATTGAAATAAAATTATTGTAAGCTAATACTAATAAGGAAAACAAAATCGAATCTCATTTTAATCAACTACTTTTGTATTTAAATAAAAATCAAATATTCTTATAGATGAAAAATATTATAATTCTTGCTCTGATTATTTTAATCCCTTTTATCTCTAAATCACAAGCAGATATTGCCGCTGCAAGAGCTCTTACCATTGGCACATCTGTTACTGTAACAGGAGTTGTATTAAATGGTTCAGAACTTGGAAATGTTAGATATGTACAAGATTCGACAGCAGGTATTGCAGTTTACAATGCATCTGCAAATCCGGTTCTTACATCTGCAATTAAAGGTGATAAAATTACAGTAACTGGTTTTTTAAAAAATTATAATTCTTTATTGGAAATTGATCCCGTGACTAATGCTACTTTAGTTTCAAGTTCTCAACCATTACCTCAGATTCAAATAATAACACCAATAGGAATGAATGAGAGCGTAGAAAGTGAGTTGATGCAATTAAATCATTGTTTAATTCAAGGAACTGGAAATTTTGTTGCTAACACAAATTATACCTTTACTTCTAATGGAGAATCTGGACAGTTAAGAACTGTAACAACGTGTCCGTTAGTTGGGCAACCTATACCTACAGGAGCTGTAAATATTTCGGGAATAGTTTCACAGTATTCATTCACAGGTTATGGGGGATATCAGTTGCTTATCAGAAACGGATTTGACATTGTTCCTGATTCGTCAATATTAATTACCTCTCCAATAACTGTAAGCAATATAACCACCACCGGATTTACTTTAAATTGGATAACAAATATTAGTGGTTCTACTCAGATTTATTATGGAAACACTACAAATCTTGAGCTGGGAATTTTAAACGGAACTACAAATGCAACAAATCACACAATTAATGTAATAGGAGCCAATGCTGCAGAAATATTTTACATTAGGGCATTCTCGGTTCACAATAACGATACAGCAAAAGCTTCTATTCAAACATTTATAACACAATCAAATTCTTCAGGAGATATGAAAGTGTATTTTACCAGATCTGTTGATAATACTGTTTCTGCAGGCACAAATGCAATTACACTTAATAGTTTAATTGATGATACACTTATAAATTATATAAACCGTTCAAAATATAGTTTAGATATTGCGATTTATAATTTTAGTACTACAAATATAGCCGATATAACAGGAGCCATCAATGCAGCAAAAAATAGGGGGGTAGCTGTAAGGATAATACATGATGATGCCGCTTCAAATACTGGATTGACTGGTTTGGATGCTGCAATTGGTCAGATTTCAAATGGAAATTCAGGTGGTATAATGCATAATAAATTTGTTGTTATTGATGCGAATTCGGTTAATCCGGAAGATGCCATAGTATGGACAGGATCTACAAACTGGACAGATTTACAAATTAATTACACTGATGCGAATAATGTTATAATAATACACGATCAAAGTCTGGCAAAAGCATATAAAATTGAATTTGAAGAAATGTATGGTAGTTCTGGATTGTTACCAAATGCGTCAAATGCAAAATTTGGAAGTTATAAAACAAATAATACACCTCACGAATTTATAATAGGTGGCAATAGAGTGGAATTGTATTTCAGTCCTTCTGACAGTGTTACTGAAAGAATTATTGATGTAATTGGAACTGCGGATAATGAATTATATGTAGAAACAAATCTTATAACAAAAACTAATCTGGCTACTGCAATAGGCAATAAAGCAAATGCGGGAGTTGTAACAAAAGCTATGGTAAGTAGTCCTGGAAGTTGTACGCCAGCTGTTGTTTCTATTTTATCACTTGCTTTAGGCAATAATTTTAAAGAGTATATAGAAGGTGGAATATTACATCACAAACTTTTAATTGCAGATCCTAATTATACTAGTTCTGATCCATTAGTTTTAACTGGTTCGCATAATTGGAGTGCTTCTGCCGAAACAGTAAATGATGAAAATACTCTTGTTGTTCACAATGCTACAATTGCTAATATTTATTACCAGGAATTTGTTAAAAGATTTGGTTTAAGTCTTGTTATCACAAATAATAATGAAGAATTAACAAATAACAAAATAAATATTTATCCGAATCCATGTAGCGACTTTTTAAACATAGAATTTTCCGAAAGAAATAAATCAGCTATAATAATTAAGTTGTATGATATTTCAGGTAAACTTGTTTTAAGTGAAATTGAAAATGTTATTGATAAATATTCTTGCACGTTAAATATTTCAAAATTGAATAAGGGGTTATATGTTTTGACAATAAATGATGATAATGCTCTACAATTTTATCAAAAATTATCAGTGGAATAATTCATGAATTTAACAGAAATCCTTTTTTTTGTTAAAAAATCTATAATTACAATATTAGAATAGCTTATTCGTTATAGAATTTCATTAAAAAATACTATCTTCGCAAAATGTTTTCAAAAAGGTCATATTTATTCGTATTAATCACATTGTCAGTTGTTTTTGGTTCATGTAGTAAGTACCAAAAATACCTTAAAAGTTCTGACTATGCATTAAAATACGAAAAAGGAGTTGAATATTACGAGAAAAAGGATTACTACCGGGCAATTGGTTTATTTGAAGAATTAGAAAATATGTACAAAGGCTCTGATAAAGCTGAAAAAATTCAGTTCTTCATGGCTTATTGCTATTATAATCAAGGTGATCAAATACTTGCTGGTTATTATTTTAAAAATTTTGCTGAAAGATACCCGCTTTCTGTTCATCGCGAAGAATGTGAATATATGTCGGCATATTGCAGTTATCTTAATTCTCCTGAACCAAGTTTAGATCAGGCATATACATATAAGGCAATTGAGGAAATGCAGATGTTTTTAAATAAATATCCAAAGAGTACAAGAGTTGCAGAATGTAATAAAATTGTAGACGATTTAAGAAGTAAATTGGAAATAAAATCATTCAAATCGGCAAGGCTTTATTTTGATATTGGCGACTATAGAGCCGCAATTATTGCTTTTAAGGCAGGTTTAATTGATTTTCCGGATAGTCCTTTTAGAGAAGAAATTATGTTTTTGACTTTAAAATCTGCTTTTCTTTTAGCCGAAAACAGTATTATATCAAAAAAAGCAACTCGCTATCAGGATACAGTTGATGAGTACTATGCTTTTACTGCAGAATATCCTCAATCTCAATATCTAAAGGAAGCTGAGAAATTATTTAATGACGCAACCAAAAATTTAAAAAACTAAATTTCAATAATATGGATCACAAAAAAATTAACGCATCAGTTACTACAATTACACGCGACCTAAACAAACTCGAAATCGAAACTGGTAATATCTATCAGTCAGTAATGGTAATTGCAAAGCGTTCTAATCAAATTTCATTAGAAGTTAAAGATGAACTTAGCCGTAAATTAGAAGAATTTGCTTCATTTACAGATAACTTAGAAGAGATATTTGAAAACCGTGAACAAATTGAAATTTCACGTTTTTACGAAAAACTTCCAAAACCATCTTCAATTGCTTTACAGGAATTTATTGAAAGCAAATTGTATTTCCGCACACCGGAAAAAGAAGAGAAACAGCCTGATGTGCTATAATGTTTCTTAAAGGAAAACATATAATACTTGGAATTACTGGCAGCATTGCAGCATATAAAGCTGCAACTATTACTAGATTGCTTATTAAAGAAGGCGCTGAGGTTAGAATTGTTATAACTCCTACAGCAAAAGAATTTATTACTCCGGTAACTTTATCTGCATTATCAAAAAATTCGGTTCTCTGTGATTTTTTTCAGCAACAAAGTGGAGATTGGAATAGTCATGTTGACCTTGGAATTTGGGCCGATTTATTTATAATTGCTCCTGCATCTGCTAATACTATTGCTAAAATGGCTAATGGTGTTTGCGATAATCTTTTGCTAACTACTTATTTGTCTGCCAAATGTTCGGTAATTGTTGCACCAGCAATGGACTTAGATATGTTTGCACATCCTGCAACTCAAAAAAATATCGAAATTCTTAAATCATACGGAAATATAATTATTGAGCCTGCAACAGGTGAATTAGCTAGCGGTTTAGATGGTAAAGGTAGAATGGAAGAACCCGAAAAAATTGTTTCAGAAATTGTAAAATTTTTCGAGTCAAAAAAAAAATTCAAAGGTAAACGGGTAATTGTAACAGCTGGCCCTACTTTAGAAGCTATTGATCCTGTGCGGTATATAAGCAATCATTCTTCAGGCAAAATGGGTTATGCAATTGCAAATTGTTTGGATGACCAGGGAGCAGAAGTAATTTTAATTTCCGGACCAGTTTCAATAAAAGATATAAATAAAAATATAAATGTTGTAAATGTAGTTTCTGCAAGCGATATGTATAGAGCTGCAAATGAATGGTTTCCAAAAGTTGATGCAGCAATACTTTCAGCAGCAGTTGCGGATTATACGCCAACAAATGTTTCAGCTACAAAAATAAAACATGCACAAAATTCTACATCAGTTCAATTAGAGCCAACAAAAGATATTGCCGCACATCTTGGTAAAATTAAAACTGCTAATCAGGTAATTATAGGTTTTGCATTAGAAACAGATAATGAGATTGAGAATGCAAAAACAAAGCTAAAAAATAAAAATTTAGATTTAATAGTTCTTAATTCGCTGAAAGATAAAGATGCAGGTTTTGGCACTGAAACAAACAAAGTCACTTTTATTGACAATAGCAATAATATTCGTAATTTTGAGTTAAAGCATAAATCAAAAGTTGCTGAGGATATTGTAAATGAGTTATATAAACTATTGTCTTAATATTATGCGAAAGTATTTAATTATAAGTTTATTCTTGCTTTCTGGAATAGTTAATGCACAAGAACTTAACTGTCGTATTCAGGTTTCTTCACAATCAATTCAAAGCTCAAATAAAAGAGTGTTTGAATCAATGCAAAAGGATTTGTACGAATTTTTAAATAATCGCAAATGGACCGATAACGTTTTTTCAACAGATGAACGTATTGAATGTAATATCCTAATTAATCTTACAGATCAGATATCTTCTGATGAGTATAAAGGAACAATTCAAATTCAATCAAACCGACCAGTTTTTAATTCGAATTATAATTCTGTAATGCTTAATTATAAAGATAATGATTTGCAATTTAGATATGTAGAATTTCAATCAATGGAATTCAGTGAAAACTCACATATGTCTAATCTTACTTCTATACTTGCGTTTTATGCTTATGTAATAATTGGATTAGATTACGATGCTTTTTCTTTAGATGGTGGTACTGCATACTTTCAAAGAGCTGAAAAAATAGTTACAAACGCTCAAACAGCTCAAGAAAAAGGATGGAAATCATTTGATAGTCAGAAAAATCGTTATTGGCTTATTGAAAATATTTTAAATCCAAAATATGGCCCTATTCGTGAGTTCTATTATCGTTATCATAAAAATGGACTCGATGTTATGGCAGAAAAATCTGCTGATGGGAGAGCTTCTATTGCGGAGGATTTAAAGCTTTTGCAAAAAGTATATCGCGAAAAACCGAGTGCTTTTATGACATTTTTGCAAGTTGCTATAGATGCAAAATCTGATGAGCTTGTAAATGTTTTTTCAGAATCATACCCTGAAGAAAGAACCAGAGTTAACAATCTGCTTAAAGAAATTGATCCAACAAATTCTGGAAAATATCAAAAGATACTTACACCTGAAGGAAAGTAAAAGTTGTGTTACAAGCGTTACTTATACATAACTACGCATTAATAGATAACCTTCAAATAGGTTTTGATTCAGGTTTTTCTACAATTACCGGTGAAACAGGTGCCGGAAAATCAATATTAATGGGAGCTTTGTCATTATTGCTTGGACAAAGAGCCGATTTAAGTTTACTTAAAAACAAAGAGAAAAAGTGTATTGTAGAAGGAACTTTTTTAATAGAAAATAATAATTTAGAAAAATTTTTCGAAGAACAAAATCTTGATTATTCTGAAACGTTAATATTACGCAGAGAAATTGCTGTAAATGGCAATTCACGATCATTTGTTAATGATACTCCGGTAAATTTAAATACAATTAAAGAGATTGGATTAAAATTAGTTGATATTCATAGTCAGCATGAAAATTTACTGCTTTCTAATGGCAATTTTCAGCTATCTGTTTTAGATGCTTTAGCTGGTAATAATGAAGTTGTAACAAAATATAAAAAATATTTTGAGACTTTTGTTAGCGACAAGAAAAAGCTTCGTGATTTACAGGAAAAATCGAATAAAAATTCAGCAGATAATGATTATTTTCAATTTCAGTTAAAACAACTTGAAGAAGCCAATTTGCAGGATGATGAGGTAAATGAACTTGAAAAAGAGAAAGAGTTATTAAATAATTTCGAAGAAATACTTTCGAATTTTACAACTGCAATAAGATTATTATCTGAAGATGAAAACCCGATTCTTTCAAGATTAAAAGAGTTAAGGCAAACATTAGAAAATCTTTCTAAGAATTTTCCTGATGCAATTGACTGGAAAACCAGAGTAGAAAATAATATTATAGATTTTAAAGATATAGCTTCTGAGATTGAAAGTACTTCTTCGAGGATTGAAGCTAACCCGGGAAGATTAAATATTATTTTTGAGAGATTAGATGCTATTTATAGTCTACAGCAAAAGCATAGGGTAAATACAATTTCTGAGTTAATTGTTATAAGAGAGGATTTTCGTAACAAAATTCAGTTAACAGAAACTTTAGTAGAAGAAATAAAACAAGTTGAAGATAATCTTAAAAGACAATATGCAGTAATTGATAAGCAGGCAAGTCAAATTTCCGAAAAACGAAAAAAAGCAATTAAGGAATTAGAAAAGAAAGTAGTTCCAATGTTAAAAGATCTAGGTATTTTAAATGCTGATTTTAAAGTAGAATTATCTGCAAATATTGACTTTACATCAACAGGTAAAGATATAGTGAGATTTATGTTTTCGGCGAACAAAAAAGTTGAGCCGATGGAAATTTCAAAAGTTGCTTCAGGAGGTGAACTTTCGCGTTTAATGTTAACAATAAAATCACTTGTTGCAAATTCTAATGATGTTCCTTCAATAATTTTTGATGAAATTGATGCTGGTGTAAGTGGTGAAATTGCACATTGTATGAGTGAAATTATGCAAAGTATGGCACAGAAACTTCAGGTAATATCAATTACTCACCTTCCGCAAATTGCATCGCGCGGTACTAATCATTACCTTGTTTATAAAGATCATTCAGGAGAAACATCTGAAACACATATAAGGCTTTTAAATAAAAAAGAACGAATTGCTGAAATAGCTAAAATGCTTAGTGGTAAAGTTGTTTCAGAAGCAGCACTCGAAAATGCACGTAACCTTCTTAAAAATTAATCTGATGAAGCTTAAAAATAATAAATCACTAAAAATCATAGTATATATTGCGTTAATAACGATTAGCTCAAATTTGTATTCTCAGAATTTTGGAATAGGAGCGTGTGCCATTTATAATTTTCAAACTGAAAGTTTTGGCGCAGGATTAAGAGCAGAAATTCCAGTGAAAAAATTAATAGTTGTGCCTCAAATTTCATATTACCCCGGATTTAATCAGATTCAGGAATATTATGCAGGTGTAAGTTTACATTTTAACATTGTTAGCTACGGAAATTTAACATTCTATACTTTAATAAATGGTGCATATAATGGCTGGATTAATTATGAAAGTTCTTCATTGTCGACTGCAAAGTATTCTAATTGGGCTGCAGAGGGCGGAATAGGTATTAAAAAAGGAAAATGCTGGAAGCCCTTTATGGAATTAAGGTATAATGTTAAATGGAAAGAAGCTAACCTTAGAATAGGTCTCATGTATTTTTTCAATTGTGATAGTAAAAACGGTCGTTCAAAAAAGAAAAAGAAAGCTGTTTCGTGTCCGGCATATGCTAATTAATATTTAACAAAATAACAAAATGAAAAACTCAATCCGCATTTTCAGATTAATGTTTTTAGGTTTAACAATTAGTACTATATTATTTAGTAGTTGTAAAAAAGATCGTATCGAATCTCAAGAGAAACAGATAAATGATTATCAGTCGATGAATAATTATTTTGATACTAAAAAACAACAAGAACAGGAATTTATTATTGACACTGCTGGCACCGCTCCAATAGTTGGTAACCAGGGAACAAAAATATATGCAGCAAAAGATTTATTGATGTTTCAAAATGGAGATAGTGTTCATTGGCCATATACTCTGAAACTTATAGAGTTGTACACTCCAAAAGACATGATATATTATCAGATGCCAACAATAGCCAGTGGCGGTTTATTAACAACAGGTGGAGAGGTGAGAATAAGAGCTTTTAAAGATGGGCAAGAATTGGTTTTACGCCCCACAAAAACATGGACTATTGAAATGCCAAATGCTAGTCCGCTTTCGGGTATGCAAATATATTATGGACAAGGATCATCTTTTATAAATTGGTCGCCAAATCCGACTGGTAGTTATACTACTACTTCGTATGGTTATACAGGTCAAATAGCAGCCCTTGGTTGGACAGCTTGTGGAAAACCTGCAACTGTTTCAGCTACTACAACAAATTACACGTTTACTTCATCTGTAGATAATTTGCAAAATGTTAGTACATTTATTTATTTTCCATCTGCAAAATGTTTAATGCAGGTTTACAATCAGACATCCGGTGCAATTCCAGTTGGGGAAAATGCTAAAATAATATTAATGGGAATGAATAGTAGTAATGATATTTTTTACTATTATAACGAAGCTCCCATAAGCACTTCAAACCAGATATCTGTTACTTTAACTCAGGTTTCAGATGCTAGCTTGACAGCAATATTAGACGCATTATAATTTCTTTTGTCTTTATTCCTAGACATTTGTTATTTTCTAAATGAAATGAAGCACTTTTATCACCCTAGATTAACTATTTCGGGTTAGATGCTTCACTTCGTTCTGCATGACAAAAACTTTCCTAATACTTCTGCGGTACAAAATTCTGCTCTTGTTTTGGAGGTCTAACATAATGTTCGTCAGATTTTCTTGCCGGAAGTTTAAAAGGTTTTGGAGTTAAATCTTTATAAGGAATTAACGATAATAAATGGCTAATACAATTTAATCTTGCACGACGTTTATCATCTGCCTCAACAACAAACCAAGGAGATTGTTTAATATCTGTATATGCAAACATATTATCTTTTGCATGCGAATACTCGACCCATTTGCTGCGTGACTCAATATCCATCGGACTAATTTTCCAACGTTTCAATGGATTTTTAATTCTTTCCTGAAAACGAGCCTCTTGCTCTTTATTGCTAACTGAAAACCAATATTTAACTAAAATAATTCCCGAACGGGTTAACATTCTTTCAAATTCCGGACATGAACGTAAATAATCTTCATATTCTTCTTTAGAACAATATCCCATCACATGCTCAACACCTGCCCTATTATACCAACTTCTGTCAAAAAGAACAATTTCACCAGCTGCTGGCAGTTGTGAAACATAACGTTGAAAATACCATTGCCCTTTTTCTTTTTCTGTAGGAACACCTAATGCAACAACACGACAAATACGTGGGTTCATGCATTGTGATATAGTTTTAATTACTCCGCCTTTACCAGCAGCATCGCGCCCTTCAAAAATTACAACAACTTTGAGTTTGTTTTGCTTAACCCATTCTTGCAATTTGATAAGCTCAATATCTATTTTTTCAAGAATTTCTTCAAAATCTTTTCTTTTGATTTTTTCTTTATGTTTTACAGTAATATCACCTTCGGCCGTCATTTTAACAGCTTTTGCAGGTTTATCTTTTTTAGTTTTCTTTTTATTTGTCATAGTAGTCTAATTTTTAAATAAAAATACTAAATATTAATCACATAAAAATAAAAAATATTAGTAAATTAATGTTTGCTATATATTTGTTGAGGTAAATAAGCTTTAAATATTGCTCTCATGCCTAAACGTTTCACTTTTTAATTGCAACAAATCTCGATTTTTAAATAGTGAAATGAAATCAATAAATTTACTGTGAAAACGTAAAATATGCATACATTCCATTAGGATATATGCCTTCAATTAAAATAATCCCTTTTAACTGGCTTAAAACATTTTGCGCATCATCAATTGTTTTAATAGTTTGATGATTTATACTTGTAATAATAAAACCATTTTTAATTCCAGCCGATTTAAGCTTTCCTTCTCCTAAATCAGAAATTTTAATTCCATATTGCAGACGTAAATTTTGTTTGTCATCGCCAGTTAAAGGCTGAAATTTGGCACCTAAAATTGTTATATCTTCTGATTTAACAATTGCAGTTCCATTATCTCGGTTCTTAAGAACAACGTGCATATCCAATTTTTTATCTTCACGCATAATTTGAAGCTTAATTTTATCGCCTGGTCTGTATTTTGTTAATTGCTCTTGCAATTGTGGAATATCTTTAACAACAAATTCATTTACACCAACAATTACATCGCCTTTATGAATGCCCGCATCTTTTGCAGAACCTTTATCGTAAACATCTTCAATATATATACCTTGAGTTTCGGTAATTCCTTTTTGAGCTGCCAATTGCTGATTTACTGAAGAAATATTAACTCCAAGATAAGCACGTTGCACTTCACCAAATTCTAATAAGTCAGCAACTACTTTTTTAACAATATTCACAGGAACAGCAAATGAATAACCAATATAATTTCCTGTCTGAGAAGCAATGGCTGTATTTATACCTACTAAATCGCCTTTAGTGTTTACTAAAGCTCCTCCACTGTTGCCGGGATTAACAGCAGCATCGGTCTGAATAAATGATTCAATTGAATAATTAGAAGAAATATTAATATTTCTTGCCTTTGCGCTAACAATTCCAGCTGTTACTGTAGAAGTAAGATTAAATGGATTTCCAACTGCCATAACCCATTCTCCAATCTTAAGTTCATCACTATTTCCATAAGGAATAAAAGATAAATCTTTAGCATCAATTTTCAATAATGCAATATCTGTTGTTGCATCTTTACCAATAATTTTCGCTTGAAATGTTCTTTTGTCGTCTAAAACTATTTCAACATAATCTGAATTACTAACTACATGGTTATTTGTTACAATATATCCGTCAGAAGAAATACAAACTCCAGAACCTACCGGCATTATTTGAGGTTGCTGTTGAAATTGCTGTCCGCCATTCCCAAAAAAGAAATCGAACATAGAATTTTGCGAATAAAACTGTCCAGCAATTTTTGTTTTAACATGCACTACACCATGTACAGATTTTTCGGCAGCATTTGTTAAATCGGGCAATGATTCGGAACTAATATTTGTAGTTCGATGAATTGGCAATGGATTAGTAAGATCATTAGAAATTACTTGTTTGTGGTTAATTTTATCGTATGCCAACAAAGCAATCGAAGCGCCAACCACTGCACTTGCAAAAGATAAAATGTAACGTTTCATAAAATTATTTTTTTTAATTATTAAATTATTTACCTTTAAGAGACTTATAAAAACTAATTAATCATCTTTTGTCATTCTGAACAAAGTGAAGAATCTATTTATAATAAACACATTAGATGTTTTGCTTTAATCAATTTAACAATGAGTTTTTAGTTTTTATATTTTCGCTTACTTTTTTTACAACAAACCGATTAAATTTGCCTGATAAAATTACATCAAATAGAACGCAGAAAAATATGCAACTGTTATTTTTTCAGGTACTTTTAACACATTTTAACGAGATATGACAATTCATTTTTCTAAATATCACGGAGCTGGAAATGACTTTATAATCATTGATGATCGCAAGGAAATTTTTGATATTTCAAATAATAATCTTGTCAAGAATTTATGCGATAGAAGATTTGGAATCGGAGCTGATGGGCTAATGATATTAAGAAATGATAATCTACAGGATTTCAGAATGATATATTTTAATTCTGATGGTTATGAAGGAACCATGTGTGGCAATGGCGGAAGATGTATTACTTCATTTGCTTCTTCGTTGGGATTAATTTCTGATTTAACATTTTTTTGGCAAGCGACGGAACTCATGAAGCCAAAATTTCAGGAAATATTGTCAATTTAAAGATGAAAGATATTTCAGAAATAAATAAACTTGAGGATGGTTACTTTGTTAATTCTGGCTCACCTCACTTTGTTTGTTTAAATGAAAATCCTTTTGAAGTTGATATTAATACAATTGGAAAAGATATTAGAAGCCAACATAGATTTTCACCAAATGGAGTAAACGTTAATTTTATTTCAGTTAATAAAAATATTATCAATATTGCAACATTTGAGCGTGGTGTTGAGGCTGAAACTCTTTCTTGCGGTACGGGATCTGTTGCTTCAGCTGTTGCAGTTGCATATGAAAAACCAAATGGCATTTATGAATTCAATATTAAAGCTAAAGGTGGAAATCTGGTTGTGAAATTTGAGAAAAATGATTTTTTATACCAGAACGTTTGGTTGTCGGGACCTGCAGAAAAAGTTTTTGAAGGTAAATTTGAAATTTAAATATTAACATATAATTAATATTAGAAATAGTATTTTTGCAATAATTCGAAATAAAAAAAACAAATATATATGATCAGAAAGATTGATAAGAGAATTGGAATTCTTACCGCAGGTGGTGATTGTCCCGGAATTAATGCTGCAATTCGTGGGGTTGCAAAAACAGCAATTCTTGAATACGGAATGAACATTGTTGGAATTTCTAACGGATACACAGGATTAATAAATAAAGAATATTTCGATATACAGGAAAGTGATATTTCCGGAATATTAACTTTAGGAGGAACTATACTTGGAACATCAAGAGAAAAGCCTTTTAAAAAGGGTATACTTCAAAACGAAATTAATAAACCAAAACTTATAAAGGATCATTATCATCATGCAAAACTTGATGGATTAGTTTGCATTGGCGGTAATGGTACTATGAGAACCGCTGCATTGTTGGCACAGGAAGGAATGAATATTATTGGTATCCCAAAAACAATAGACAATGATGTTTGGGGAACCGATGTAACTTTTGGTTTCGATTCAGCTGTAAACATTGCAACAGAGGCAATTGATAGGCTTCATACAACAGCAAACAGTCATAAACGTATTATGATTATCGAAGTAATGGGGCATCATGCAGGATGGATTGCATTATACTCTGGCGTTGCAGGTGGTGGTGATATTATTTTACTTCCAGAAATTCCTTTCGACGAAAAAATTATTTGCAAATACCTTGATCACAGGGCGCAAATTAAAAAAGCTTATTCAATTGTGGTTGTTGCTGAAGGAATTGATAAGCCTAAAAAAGTAAAAGCAGGCGACTATATTGCAAAAATGATTTCAGATAATTTAGATTACGAAACCAGGGTTACGGTTCTTGGTTATCTTCAAAGAGGTGGCACACCCTCTCCAACAGACCGAATATTAGCAACTCGATACGGAGCTCATGCAGTTGATTTAATTGCTGAAGAAAATTTCGGACAAATGGTTTGTATTTTAAATAACAAAACTGCTTCAATTGATTTATCAGAAGTACAAGATAAAACCAGATTAATTCCCGAAGAACATTCATTAATTAAAAAAGCCAGAAGAATTGGAACTTGTTTTGGAGATTTAATGCCATAACAAATTATACTGATATGAAGAATTTAGTTTTAATAAGGCATTCAAAAGCTGAAGATGAAAGTAATGGGGATTTTGAAAGAAAGCTTACCGGTGATGGAAGAAAGCTTGCCAAAACTATAGCTTCAGTTTTAAAAATTAAACCCGATAACAACGTTAAATTTATTTCCAGTCCAGCTCCCAGATCTTTAGAAACTGCTAAAATTTTTGCAGATTATTTCTCATATTCACAAGATAATATTTTTACTTCAGATTTTTTATATAAGTATTTTACTGTTGACAGATTTTTTATGTTTTTGGAAAGTGAATTTAAAAACAATGATCAGATATGGATATTTGGGCATAATCCAATGTTTAGTGAAATAGCTTATATCTTAAGTAAAGGAAAAATATGTTCGATGCCAAAATGTGCAGTTGCTTCATTTGATATAACAACATACAATTGGATTGATGTAAATGAATCTAATTCTCAACTTAATTTTTTTGAAAACCCTAAAGACTACAAATGAGAAATAGTATAACTCCTAAAGAAATTAGCTGGCTTTCATTTAATGAAAGAGTTTTACAAGAAGCAGCCGACCTTAATAATCCGCTTTTTGAAAGAATAAAATTTCTTGGAATATATTCTAATAATTTAGATGAGTTTTTTAGAGTAAGAGTTGCAACTTTAAAAAGAATTACTCAACTTGGTTCAAAGGCCATTAAAATTTTAGGCTATGATCCGGCTGTTGTTTTAAGAAAAATTCAGGAAATTGTTATAACACAACAATTTTATTTCGACAGAACTTATCGTTCAATTTTATCCGAATTAGCTAAGCATAAGATAGTATTAATAAATGAATCTCAATTAAACGAAAAGCATAAAGAATTTGTTCAGGATTATTTTCTAAACAAATTGCGTCCACATATTATGCCCGTGATGATTGATCAACTAGATGAAATTCCTCCTCTTGAAGACGATATGGTATATCTGGCAATATCATTGAAGTTTGAAGACAAAAAGAAAAGACCTATAAATTCACTTATAAAAATTCCATCAAACGTTTTACCAAGGTTTGTTGTACTTCCCGAAATTAAAAAAACAAAGTACATTATATTTCTTGATGACATTATAAGATTTGGATTACCAAATATTTTTTACATGTTTAATCCATCAGAAATTAATGCCTACACCATTAAAGTTACAAGAGATGCGGAACTTGATATTACCGATGATATTTCCGAAAGTTATATTAACAACGTAGTTAGAGGTTTGCAAAAAAGAAAAGAAGGCGATCCCGTACGTTTTATTTTCGACGAAAGTATGCCTTCACATCTGCTTAAGCTTTTAATGAAAAAGATGCATTTTAAGCATGATGATACTATAATTCCAGGTGAAAGATATCATAACTTCAAAGATTTGTTAACATTACCAGATTTCGGGATGAAAGAGCTTTCCAAAAGCACTTTTAAGCCTATTCAACATCCTTTGATAGAACCAGGAAAATCAATTTTTGAAAGTATTTTAAAGAACGACATTTTACTTTATTTCCCATATCACTCATTTAATTATTTTATCGATTTGTTAAGGGAAGCATCTATTGATCCGAAAGTAAAATCAATAAAAATTGCATTATATAGATTAGCAAATAACTCAAATGTAATAAGTGCATTAATAAATGCTGCAAGAAACGGAAAAAATGTTACGGCTCTTCTCGAACTTCAGGCTAGGTTTGATGAAGAAGCTAACATTAAGTACGGAAATATTCTACGCGAAGAAGGTGTAAAAGTTCTGTACGGTGTTCCGGGCTTAAAGGTTCATGCAAAACTTTGTTTAATAGAACGAATAGAAGGCAGAGATACAACTCATATTGCCTGTGTAGGAACTGGTAATTTTAATGAATCGACTGCCAGGCTATATACGGACACCATGATAATGACAGCCGACAGAAAAATAACAAAAGAGATAATTAAAATAATTGACTTTTTTAATAGAACTTATCAGAAAGAACAGTTTTATCACTTATTTGTTTCGCCTTTTAACACCAGACAAAAGCTTAATAAATTAATAACAACAGAAATTGAAAATTCTCAAAAAGGATTGCCTGCTTTTATTCATTTAAAACTAAATAATCTGGTTGATGTTGAAATAATAAACCTATTGTATCAAGCAGCTAAAGCTGGAGTAGAAATTAAGCTTAATATAAGAGGAATGTTTTCAATGAAAACTGAAAATAGTTCTAAAATTAAGGCAATTGGAATTGTAGACAATTATTTAGAGCATAGCAGAATTTTTATTTTCTGTAATGGTGGAGACGAAAAGTATTTTATTTCATCTGCCGATTTAATGACTCGTAACATCGATCGCAGAATTGAAATAGTATGCCCAATATATAGTAAAAACATTCAGCAACAATTAAGATTAATTTTTGATAATTGTTTTAAAGAAAATGTAAAAGCTAGAATACTTGACGATAAATTGTCTAATAAATTAATAGAAATAAAGAAAAACGAAAAACCATATCGCTCGCAATTCGAGTTATACAATGTGTTAGAGCAATTTCACAGAGGTGAAAATTAAATTTATATTAAGCAATTTTTACTCTAATTCTTTTAGGTAAAGTCCGATAGTCTTTTCTAAACCAAAATATAAAGCATCACTAATTAATGCATGCCCTATTGAAACTTCTTTTAATCCCGGAATGTTGTTAGCAAAATATTTTAAATTATCCAGACTCAAATCATGCCCTGCGTTTATTCCAAGACCAACTTTATTGGCAGCTTTTGCAGCTTCAATGAAAGGCGCAATTGCTCTTTCTTTGTTTAAGAAATAATTTGCTGCATAAGGTTCGGTATACAACTCAATTCTATCTGTTCCTGTTTGTAAAGCATTTTCAATATTTACCAATTTTGTATCAACAAAAATTGAAGATCTTATTTCAGCAGCCTTAAACCTATGAATTACATCAAATAAGAAACTTTTATGTTTTACTGTATCCCATCCGGCATTTGAAGTTAATGCATCCGGAGGATCTGGAACCAAAGTAACTTGATCGGGTTTAACTGAAATTACCATTTTAATAAATTCTTCGCTTGGATAACCTTCAATATTAAACTCTGTTTTAATATTCTCTTTTAAAATATACACATCACTGTATCGTATATGTCGTTGATCGGGACGTGGATGAACGGTGATTCCATGAGCACCAAACTTTTCGCAATCTAAAGCTACTTTTAAAACATCGGGAACATTTCCACCTCTGGCGTTTCTAAGTGTAGCAATTTTATTTATATTTACGCTCAATCTTGTCATGACAATTTTTTCGGTAAAGTTATTGTATTATTGAGTATTTAAAAAAACTATGCACGCAAAAGATTTAATTTCTGATATAGTTCCTGCGCTTAAAACGTCAGATACAGGAATTCAGGCACTTAATTGGATGGAGATATTTCGTATTTCGCATTTGCCAATTGTAAACGATAAAGAATTTTTGGGTTTAATCTCCGATTCTGACATTTTCGATTTAAACATGGCCGAAGAATCAATAGGTAATCACAAATTATCACTTTTTAGTCCATTTGTTTCAGAAAATCAACATATCTACGAAGTTATTGAATTAGTTGCTCAACTTAAACTATCTGTTATTCCTGTTCTTAATAACAATAAAGAATATCTTGGATTAATAACGTTACATGATCTATTACAGGGATTTGCAAAAGTAACTGCAGTAGATAAACATGGGGCGATAATAATTTTAGAAATGAATGTAAATGATTATTTTTTATCTGAGATCACTCAAATTGTTGAAAGTGAAGATTCTAAGATTTTAAGTTTATATGTTTCTGATTCAGAAAATTCTTCAAAAATTGAAGTAACATTAAAGCTAAACACTAATGATGCAACACGTATTTTGCAATCATTTAACAGGTATAACTATAATGTTAAAGCATCATACATGGAAGATAATGACATGACAAATTTATACCAAAATCGTTTCGACGAATTTATGAGGTATTTGAATATTTAAAAATGCGATTATTTTTTCTTTTATTTTTTTTACCACTTTTTTCTAATTCGCAAATCTTATTGTTGGGTAAAATTGAAATTTCTGGAAATAAAAAAACTCACGAAAAAATAATTTTACGAGAATTACCCTTTAAAGTGGGCGACACTATTTCTCTTGATAAAATTCAGGAGCAACTCAGAATTTCTAAAGAAAACATTTTAAATACCTCTTTATTTAATTTTGCTGAAGTTGATACTTTCGAAAAAACATTGAGCACAATTAATATTTCAATTAAAGTTATTGAACGTTGGTATTTATGGCCAATTCCTATATTTGAGCAGGCATCAAGAAATTTTAATTCATGGTTTTACGAAAAAGATTTTGAAAAAATAAATTATGGTTTGTTTTTAGCCCAAACAAATTTCAGAGGAAGAAATGAATTACTTAGATTTGTTTTCAGGCGTGGTTTTCGCGAGCAATATGGTTTTGCATATTCAATACCTGGTATTGATAAAAAACAAAAGCTTGGATTCGAAATAAAGTTTCTATATTATAAACAACGAAATGTTGCATTTTCTACATTTGAAAATAAACCAGTTTACTTGCTTACCGATAATTATAATTATCAGAATTCGTCTTCTTCAATAAACTTTACATATCGTCCAGGAATTTACAATTGGCATAATTTTGAAACTTCATATAATAATCATTTTATAACTGATACGCTTTTTAAGACAAATGCAATTTTTATAGGAAATAATTATAATAATACCCAATACATAACTCTTTCTTATACTTTTACAAGAGATAAGCGAAATTCAAATTATTATCCTTTAAAAGGGTATTATTTTTCAGCAAAGTTTTCGAAAACAGGATTAGGGGTATTAAAAAATGAGATGAATTATTTTACTATAAATTTAAAAGCCAGCAAATATTTAAAAATATCAAATCGTTTTTATTTTTCAACCGCTGGTCACGCAGATTATTCTACTTTAAAAGATTATTCATATTTATTCTCAAGGGCCTTTGGTTATAACAGCTACACTAAGGGAATGGAGTTATACGTTATTGATGGAAATGCTTTTGGGTTATGGAACAATGCATTTAGATATCAATTAATAAAACCCCATACAGTACATTTACGAAAAATTAAAGCAGAAAAATTTACTAAATTTCATTTTGCTATTTACGCAAGTCTAAATGCTGATGCTGGTTATGTTATTAATGAAACTCAAATAAATATGCCTCATTCAAATGAATTTTTATATGGGTATGGTCTAGGCATTGACTTTGTAACGTACTACGATATTGTTTTTAGAGTAGAGTTTTCTGCAAATAAATTTGGCGAAACAGGATTATTTTTGCATTTTAACGCACCTTTTTAAATTTAAAATATGATTAAAAAAATTGGTCTTCACGGTAATCGCATTAACTCAGATTTTTTTGAATATTTCTCGTTGTTAATTAAAAAAATAACAGAGCAAAATGTCGAAATATTTATTAATAAAACATTTTTAGAAAACATTAACGAATGTTATGCCAATCAAATTAATGAGAAAGGCACTTTTACTTGCTTTTATGATTTAGAGCCTGATTTAGATTTAATGATTTGTATTGGTGGTGATGGCACTTTTCTTGAAGCTGTATCTATTGTTAGAACATTAAACATACCAATTGTTGGAGTTAATAGTGGGCACTTAGGATTTTTAACAAATATTTCAAAAAATGAAATAGAATCTTCACTTAATGCAATTTTTTCAGATAATTTCACAATCGAAACAAGAACTTTATTAGAATTATCAAGCCAATCAACTATTTTCCCGGATTTTAATTTTGCTTTAAATGATATAACAATTCACAAATTAGATACATCTTCAATGATAGCTATAAATGCTTCAATAAATGGAGAATTTTTAAATTGTTATAGAGCTGATGGTTTAATAATTTCTACAGCAACGGGTTCAACAGCCTATTCTTTAAGTGCTGGTGGCCCTATATTAGTTCCTAGCGCTAACAGTTTTGTGATAAGTCCTATAGCTCCACACAATTTAAATGCTAGGCCAGTTGTTGTTCCTGCCGATTCAATAATTACACTTTCTGTTCAAAGCAGAACCGAAAATTGTTTAATTTCTGTAGATCATCGTTCTATTGCAATTGATTCATCTGCAGAACTTACAATAAAAAAAGCGGATTTTAATGTAAAAATGTTACAATGCCCACAGTATAATTTTTTTAACACTTTAAGATATAAATTAATGTGGGGTGCAGATCCTAGAAATTGAGATAGTTAAGTGAATTTTATTAAATTTTATAGTTCTTTAAGTATAAAATGTCAATATTTTTTTGTGTAAAACTATTATTTTGCCTAATTTTGATGTTTAAAAACAAAAAATAACTTGAATTGATGAGAGTTATACTCTTTATTTCATTTTTTGCAATTTGCTATACGTCAGCATTC
Source organism: uncultured Bacteroidota bacterium (assembly GCA_903837285.1). GTDB lineage: Bacteria > Bacteroidota > Bacteroidia > Bacteroidales > GWA2-32-17 > GWA2-32-17. Next base: position 32,909 of record CAILUD010000002.1, read on the forward strand.
TCACAGGCATCGTCGAGATGGAAACGTATGCGTTATGAAATTTATTATGGAATAGGTGCGACTAATTTTTTAGGAGAACTGGGAGGTGCTAATCGAATAGGAACCAACTTTGTAAGAGATTTGGAATTCAGAATGACCAGACCAGTTTTAAGTCTTGGAGTTAGATATAGAATAACAGAAACTATTTCTAATAAAACAATGCTAAGTTATGGTTGGTTAAAGGGTGATGACAAATCAACAACAGAACAGTTTCGTGCAAACAGAAATTTAAATTTCAAAGCTAATATTGCTGAATTTTCCACACAATTTGAATATTCTATAATTCGCGAAAAACAAGGGCATAGATATAATTTAAGACGAGTTAGAGGTATAAAAGGCTTTAAAACAAACACTTATTTTTTCTTAGGTATTGGTGGATTTTTTTATAATCCTAAAGGTAAATATGTTGATGGTACATGGCATTCACTTCAACCATTAGGCACCGAAGGCCAGGGGATAGTTCCTACAAGAAAGAAATATTCTCGTTTTAGTGTTTGTATTCCATATGGAATTGGATTTAAATATGGATTAAACAGAAGATGGAATATTGGGTTAGAATACGGAATACGTAAAACATTTACTGATTATATCGATGATGTTAGTACGACTTATTTTGATAATCAGATGGTTAGAGATTTTAGCGGTGATGTTTCTGCATATTTAGCTGATCCTTCTATTATAAAAAATGGCCAATCAGCAGCTTATCAGCAGCGCGGCGATGCAAAAGATAAAGATACTTACATGTTTATGGTTATTAATTTAACTGTAAAACTTTATACAACAAGGCAGGGAATGCCAAAATTTAGATAATAATATGAAAAACAAAGCAATTGTATTAGTATTAGCTTTAATAATAATAATTCCAGCTATTACATCTGCACAAAGATGGAAAAGAAGTAGATATGAAGTATTGGGAGGTGCAGGTCCTTCTTTCTTCTTTGGCGATTTAGGTGGCGCAAATAAAGATGCGACTCATTTTATGGGCGATTTGGATATGCAAGCTACACGATTTCACATACTTTTGGGTGTCAGGTACAAAGTTAAAGAGAAAGCTGCATTAAAACTAAATTTAATATATGCCAGGATTCATGGAAGTGATACATATACTGAAGCTGAGAGTCGTGCTGCAAGAAATGTAACATTTTCTGGTGGATTATTTGAACCAAGTGTACAATTTGAATATTCTATTTTAAAAGAAAGACTTGGAGCAAGATATACTTTTAGTAATTTGCAAAGATTTAAACTTGTTTATGTTAACACATATGTGTTTTTAGGTTTAGGTGGGGTTTTGTTTTACCCTAACCCTGAGCTTTCTACTTTCAAAAATAATGTATTAAAAAAATATTCGCATTTTAATCTGGCAATTCCTTTGGGTATTGGTTTTAAATATGCAATTAACAGAAGAGCTTGTTTAGGACTAGAATTTGGTATGCGATATACTTCTACAGATTATCTTGATGGGCATTCGGATAAGTTTTCAAAAGCAAATGATGCATACTCTTTCCTTAATTTAAACGTTACTTATAAATTAAAAACTGCACGTAGCGGTTTACCTAAATTCTAATTTTCTTTATTCCAACATGTTATTAAAACAGGCATTTGTTATATGTTTTCTGTTCGTTTTAGTTTTTAAAGTACCTGCACAAAAAAACTTAGACTTTGGCCTTTTCTTAGGTACTTCATATTATCTGGGTGATTTAAATAATTCCCGACACTTTTATAACCCTCATGTTGCATACGGAGGTCTAGTTAGGTATAATTTAGGCTCTCGTTGGGCAGTTCGTGCAAGTATATTTGGCGGTGGGCTTTCTGGAGATGATTTAGATTTTAACTTTAAATATCAAAGGTATAGAAAACTTGCCTTTAGTACACCAATTGTTGAAATTACCGGACAATTGGAATTAAATTTTCTTCCATACAAAATAGGAGATAAGAAGCATAACTATACTCCATATGTTCATTTAGGTGGAACTTTCTTAGTTGCTTCATATGCTATACAGCCTTATCAGCCTGCAATACCTTTTGGGGTAGGTTTTAAATTTAATTTTTTACCACGAGTAGGAATGGGTTTAGAGTGGACTTTTAGAAAAACATTTACAGACGGAATTGATAAAGTTGTTTGGTTTAAGCAATTGCCTACAACTACAACCGAAAATAGTTATTTGTTTAATAAACAAACAGGGTATTACCATCAACGCGATTGGTATTCATTCTTTGGTTTATTTATAACATACCAAATTAAACAGTCTGGTGCAGATTGTAATACATATCGATAAAATGGATTATAAAGAGCTTATCGATAAAAAAAACTTGCCACGTCATATCGCCATAATTATGGATGGTAATGGAAGATGGGCAAAAAAACAAGGTGGTATTAGAATCTTTGGACACCAAAATGGAGTAAAATCAGTTAATGATGTTGTTGAAGCATCTGCAGAATTAGGAATACAATTTCTTACACTATATGCTTTCTCAACCGAAAATTGGAATAGACCAAAATTAGAAGTTGAAGCATTAATGGGTTTATTAGTTTCTACTATTAGTAACGAACTTAAAAATCTTACAAAAAATAATATTAGGTTACTTGTTATTGGAAATATTGCTCAGTTACCTAAAAATGTAAGAAATAAATTACTGAAAACAATTGAAGTTACATCTATAAATTCTGGACTTACATTAGTTCTTGCACTTAGTTATAGCTCTAGATGGGAAATTAATGAAGCTGTTGTTAATATAGCAAAAGATATTAAAAATAACACCTTGCAAGTTGAAGATATTAACGAAACTGTTTTTAAAAAATATCTTTCAACATCTGAGATTCCAGATCCGGAATTATTAATAAGAACAAGTGGCGAATATAGAATTAGTAATTTTTTACTTTATCAATTAGCATATACCGAATTATATTTCACAGAAATACTTTGGCCTGATTTTTCGAAAAATGACTTTTATAAAGCTATTAATGATTATCAGTCGCGTGAAAGAAGATTTGGAATGACAAGTGAACAAATAACAAAATAAATAATATAAGATAATGATTAAGTGGGTAGCGGGTTTATTTGTGGCAATTGGGTTCATTATCCAAAGTCAGTTTACATTTGGACAAATTATGTCATCGGAAGAAATAGCAATTGATTATTCTACTTCACATTCTTACGAATTGGGTGGAATTACTGTTAGTGGCTTAAAATATCTTGATGAAAGTATTTTAATTAATATTTCTGGTTTACAAGTTGGAGATACAATTGAGGTGCCAGGCGAGAAAATTACTAATGCAATAAAAAAATTATGGGATCAAGGACTTTTTTCACAAATAAATATAAGTATCTCTAAAATTTTAAATAATACTATTTTTCTTGATATCTATCTGCAGGAAAGACCACGTTTAAGCAAATTTTCATTTACAGGTATTTCAAAAGGAGACGCAGATGATCTTCGAGAAAAAATAAAACTAGTAAAAGGTAATCAGGTAACAGAAAATACAACTCTTAATGCAAAAAATATTATAAAATCTTATTTTGTAGAAAAGGGATTTTACAATATTGAAGTAAATATTAATCAGAAAGATGATTCTACTCTTGCAAACCATGTTATATTATTTTTTAATATAACAAAGAACAATAAATTTAAAATAAGCAATATTCAAATAATAGGAGATGATATTGTAAAAGAAAAAAAATTAGCAAACAACGAGAAAACTGCATTAGAAAAAGGCAAATTTCTTATTTTTAAAACTTCAGGAAATGTTTCTTTACGAGCTAAAATGAAGGAAACAAAAATAAAACGGTGGTATCGGGTTTTTAAAACCTCACGCTATATTGAAGATAAATATATTGAAGATAAAAAAACTGTTTTAGCTAAACTTAATGAACATGGTTACCGTGATGCAATAATTAAAAAAGATTCAGTTTTTTCAACAGGAAGAAAAACATTAGGAATAAAATTATGGATTGACCATGGACATAAATATTATTTTAGAAATATTACATGGATAGGAAATACAAAATACAATTCAGATACACTCACACAATTTCTTGGCATTAAATCAGGTGATGTTTATGACCAATCTATTTTAGATCAAAGATTATTTATCGATCAAAACAGTTTAAGTTCGTTATACCTTGATAATGGTTATTTATTCTTTTCTGCTGTTCCTGTAGAAACTCAAATTATTAACGATTCTATTGATTTAGAAATGCGTATTTATGAAGGAAAACAAGCAAGAATCAATAGAATAACAATAACTGGTAACACAAAAACCAACGAGCATGTTATCAGACGCGAAATTTTCACAAAACCAGGTGAATTGTTTAGTAAGGCTGATATTATGAGAACTCAGCGCGAACTTGCTACTCTTGGATATTTTGATCCTGAAAAATTAGATGTAAGACCAAATCCAGATCCAGTTAACGGAACAGTAGATATTGAGTATATTGTTGAAGAAAAACCATCAGATCAGATTGAGCTTTCGGGAGGCTGGGGAGCAAGAATGGTAGTTGGAACACTAGGTGTTTCTTTCAATAATTTCAGCGCAAAAAACTTCTTTAAAAAAGATGCCTGGAGACCACTTCCATCGGGAGATGGACAACGACTAAGTGTTAGAGCACAAACAAATGGAGTTTATTACCAAGCTTATTCTGCTTCATTTGTTGAACCCTGGCTTGGCGGAAAAAAACCAAGATCATTGTCGTTATCAACATATTACACAATACAATCTAACGGTATTAGTAAAAAAGATGATAATAGACAAGCAATGGATATCTTTGGAGTATCTGTTGGATTGGGAAGAAGACTAAAATGGCCTGATGATTATTTCCAGTTATACAATGAACTTAGTTATCAGAATTATATCCTTAAAAATTACAGCTACGGTTATTTGTTTTCTTTCTCAGACGGTAACTCAAGAAACATAAGCTTTAAAACTACTTTTGAACGTAATTCAATTGACCAACCTATTTATCCAAGAAAAGGATCGAATGTTTCACTTTCACTTCAATTAACTCCTCCATACTCTTTAATAAATAATAAAGATTATGCTAACATGACTGATCAACAGAAATATAAATGGATTGAATATCACAAATGGTCATTTAACACAAACTTTATTACAAAATTGGCAGGAGATTTGGTATTGAGTTCGAAAGCTGATTTTGGTTTTCTTGGAATTTATAATAAAGATTACGGATCTTCACCTTTTGAAGGATATAATATGGGCGGCGACGGATTAGTATCATATAACCTTTACGGAAAAGAAACCATCTCATTAAGAGGGTACGGAAATGGTTCACTTTCGCCATTATCAGGAGGAAATATTTATAATAAGTTTTCTTTTGAAATAAGATTTCCACTTTCACTAAACCCAAATGCTACTTTATATGTTCTTTCTTTTGCCGAGGGTGGAAATTGCTGGAATAAATTTGAAGAGTTTAAACCTTTTGACATAAAACGTTCTGCAGGTGTTGGTATTCGTATTTTTCTTCCAATGTTTGGAAGGTTAGGAGTTGACTGGGGTTACGGCTTTGACGAAGCTGTTAGACCAGGTGAAAATAAAGGTCAGTTTCATTTTATTATTGGACAAAACTTTTAAAAATTAATAAAACTTACAACTATGAAAAAGCTATTTTTAATTTTAATGGTTAGCATTTTTACCATCGGTATTGCAAATTCGCAATCGCAAAAATTTGCTTATGTTGATACAGATTATATGCTTAAAAATATACCATCGTATCAGGCTGCACAGGCCCAGCTCGATAAAATTTCTGTTGATTGGCAAAAAGAAATTGAAGCAATTTATGCTCAGGTTGATAAATTATATAAAGATTTTCAAGCCGAAAAAGTATTGCTTACAGAAGAAATGAGAACTAAACGTGAAAACGATATTGTTTTAAAAGAAAAAGAAGCAAAGGAATTACAAAAGAAATATTTTGGAAAAGAAGGTGAATTATACAAAAAACGTCAGGAGCTTGTTAAGCCTATTCAAGATGAGGTGTTTAATGCTGTAAAGGAAATAGCTACCGATGGAAATTTTGCAATTATTTTCGATACATCAGGTAGTTTAAATATGCTTTATACAGATCCAAAACTTGATAAAAGTGATGATGTACTTAAAAAGTTGGGTTATAAGAATTAATTTATAAATTTGCAAAAATCTAAATTTAAAAACATACATGAAAAACATTGGATTCGCAATATTAATTGCACTGTTATTTATCAATTTATCTGGCTTTTCTCAAGCTAAAACCAAATTTGGTCATTTAAATTCTAACGATTTATTTGCTTTAATGCCAGAGAAAGAAGCTGCACAAAAAACTCTTCAAACATACTCTAAACAATTAGAAGATCAACTTGTTGCAATGCAAGATGAATTGGAAAAAAAATATACAGCATATCAGGCTGAACAAGCTACATTAACTGATATGATTAAAAAAACTAAAGAAGAAGAATTAACTACAATGCAACAAAGAATTCAAACTTTCCAAACTAATGCACAACAAGAATTGCAAAAAAAGGAATCTGAATTATTACAACCAATAATTGAAAAAGCTAAAAAAGCTATCGAAGAGGTTTCAAAAGATAATGGATACACATACGTATTTGATACAGGAACAGGAACTCTTCTTTATTGGCCAAAAGATGCTGACGATATTTTACCTTTAGTAAAAACTAAATTAGGTATAAAATAATACATAATGATAACAAAAAGAAAAAGCTGCTTAAATTTAAGCAGCTTTTTCTTTTTGTTATCAAATCATTAAGATTAAAAGTGTCCCATTTTTTTGCGTTTAGTATCTAAATATTTTTCGTTAAAAGGATTTGAAGGAATATGCAAAGGTACATTCTCAACAATTTTTAAACCATAGCCTTCTAGTCCCGCTCTTTTAACCGGGTTGTTTGTTATTAATCTAATTTTACAAACACCTAAGTCTCGCAAAATCTGAGCTCCAACACCATAATCTCTTTCATCGGCTCTAAAACCTAGCTCTAAATTGGCTTCAACAGTATCCCTACCATTTTCCTGTAATTTATAAGCCTCAATTTTATTAAATAAACCAATTCCTCTACCTTCCTGATTTAAATAAACAACAACACCTTTTCCTTCACTCTCAATCATTTTCATGGCTTCATCTAGCTGAGATCCACAATCGCACCTTAATGAACCAAAAATATCTCCTGTAACACAAGATGAATGAACTCTAACTAAAACTGGTTCATCTTTTTTAAATTCACCTTTTATAAGTGCAATATGTTCTAAACCATTTGAAATTTGAATAAAAGGAACAAGTTCAAAGTCGCCATTTTTTGTAGGTAGTTTAACGGTTGTACCTTTTTTAATCAAACTTTCACGTTGAAGGCGATATTTAATAAGATCTTCTATAGAAATAATTTTAAAACCAAACTTTTTACTAATTTCATATAATTCTGGAAGTCGGGCCATTGATCCATCATCATTCATGATTTCGACCAATGCACCACCTGGTTTTAATCCTGCTAAAAGAGTTAAATCAACTACAGCTTCGGTATGGCCAGCCCTACGCAAAACTCCTCTTTCTTTTGATTTTAAAGGAAAAATATGACCAGGTCGACCAAGTTCTTCAATTTTTGTATTTGGATCAACTAAAGCATTTATTGTTTTTGCTCTATCACTTGCCGAAATTCCAGTAGTGCATCCATTGCCAATTAAATCTACAGAAACAGTAAATGCTGTTTCATGAAATGAAGTATTTCTACCCACCATCATTTGTAGTTCAAGTTCATCGCAGCGACTTTCTGGAATTGCACAACAAATTAATCCTCTTCCATACTTAGCCATATAATTAATAATGGTTGGAGTAACTAATTCTGCTGCAACAACAAAATCACCCTCATTTTCTCTATCTTCGTCATCTACAACAATAATCATTTTGCCAGCACGAATATCTTCTATGGCTTCTTCTATTGTGTTTAATTGTATTTTATCGATATCAGACATTCTATTATTTTTTTCAAAATTAGTTTAATTGATTTAAAAAACACCAGATAAATACTACTGTATTTGTTTTGACCAAAAGGCTGTCAATGTTTTTGTTATCTGCTTTATGTCAAAATTTTGTTTTACATATTTTATAGCATTAGCTCCAATTGAATCAAAAAATTGCCTTTCGGTTAAAACTCTTTCTACCTGTTTTTGAAATTGCTCAGCTGTATCTGCAATTAAAATATCAATGTTATGAGTAGTGGCAATGCCTTCATTACCAATAGAAGTAGTAATTATTGTTTTGCCTAGTGCCATTCCCTCTACTATTTTAATTCTCATACCACTTCCAGATAAAAGAGGTACAATCATTACTGCATGTTCGTTAATAAATTTATAGGCATCATTTATTTCTCCATGATAAACTATACTTGAATCCTGAAGAGTTTTAATAAGCCAATCTGGTGCATTTCTTCCTGCAACTTCAAGTTTAATATCAGGAAATTTTTCATGTATATTATTCCATACTTTTCTAATAAACCACAATAGCCCTTCTTGATTAGGTGCCCAATCAAGTGCTCCAATAAAAAAGATGGAAGGATATTTAATATTTGATTTGTTAGGAATTAAATGTGAAGTATCAATACCTATTGGTGAGGTCAAAAAAGGTTTTTTATTTCCAATTGAATTAAATAAGCTGGCATCACGATCGGTGAAAGTAACTAAAACATCATACTTATTTACAACATCAGCCTCCATTTCCATTATTCTGTTAGAAAGAATTTTTAAATAATTTCTTTTAAAAAAAGAAGATTCATTTAAAGAAACTCTATTCCAAATTTCGTGTTCAACATTATGAGCCTTAAATGAAATTAACGCTTTCGAAAATTTTCTTATAGATGAAATATAAGGACATAAATACAATCCCTCAAGTTGAATTACATCAAAAGTATTATTTGAAAGCAATTCTTCTAATTTATCTTTATATGATTTTAAAATAAATCTTTGAGCATTATATGGTTTTTTGGAAAATAACAAATTGCTCAATGCACCTCTAAAAGTTATTGGTGCGTCAATATCGACAGAGATGATATTTATTAAATCATTGATTTCATTGGGAATACTTTTTAAATCACAATAATGTTTTTTGGTGTTCATTGCTAAAAGCGTAACATCGTGCCCTTGCTTTGCTAATTCGAAAGTATAATTCCAAACTCCTATTGATCCACCATCTTTTGGTGGGTATGGTATTTTATTGTGTAATTGAAGTATTTTCATTCTTTGCCAGTTCAACTTTAAACCTATCAACCTATTAATTTTTCAATCTTTTTTTTGTTAGTCTTTCCAATAGCTTTTTAATTGGTTCTAAATATAAATCTATATTAAAAATAACAGAATCGGTTGCCGCCTTATAGGTTAAAAATAAACCCAATGGAAATAAAACTGCAGATGATAACCAAACCCCCGCCCAAGCTGGTAGTATTAATTCTTTTGCAAATTTTTCTCCAACTAATGATATTATGTAATAAAGTATAAATAACAATACAGAAACAACTACAGGCATTCCTAAACCACCTTTTCTAATAATAGCTCCAAGTGGAGCGCCAATAAAAAACAAAATGAGGCAAGCAAATGCTAAAGTAAATTTTAAATGAAATTCTACTTTATGTTTTACTATGAAACTTTCGCGTGCTTCAAGTTCGTCAACAGATAGGGTAATATATGCAGCCTGACTTCTAGCTATCGATAATGCATTTTCGATAACCTGAATTTTTTCTTCTTTGGTAAATGATTTGAAAAGTGTATCGGGGTGAATAAATGTATCTATTGTTGATCTTCTATTTGCTAATGTATCTAATGCTATTTTTTTTAAGAAAGCTACATCAACAACAGCAACTTTATATGATGAATCGCGCTTTTTATATTCATTCTGAAGCGAATCTTCTACCTGTCTTAGTTGAAATATATTGAGCATTTTATAATTATCTGTAAACAGACTTTCATCGCTTCTGTTAAATCCAAAGCCAGTTAATTCTATAGTTATATCCTCTTCAGAAAATTTATCCTTTTGATGTGGATGTCTTGATCTCCAACTGGACTGTGCTTCGTCTCTTAACTCATCGTATTTTTCACCATTATAAAGATTTAATATAAGATATCTTTTATCGTCAGTCATAAGGATTTTACCAGAATCGGCAACAATTACAGTTGTATTTCCCTGACGGTTTGTTTGATCATAAATCATTACACCATATAAGACGTTTGTTTTCTTATCTTTTCTCTGAACTCTAATGCTATAATCATCGATACCATTATAAAAAATGCCTGGTTTAATGTTAATCTCAGGTCTAATATTTCTAACATCGTACAAAAGAGAGTAAAACTTTAAATTTGCAACTGGCAATACATAATTTGAAAATAATAATGCACCAATACTTACAAATGAAATAAATACAATTAATGGATACATTATTCTTAATAGTGAAATGCCCGATGACTTTAAAGCAACCAATTCGTAATGCTCCCCAATACTTCCAAACGTCATAATTGAAGAAAGTAAAATGGCCAATGGAAGAGCCATTGGAATAAAATTTACCGAAGCATAAAATAGTAACTGAGCCATTACAGGTGTGTCTATGCCTTTTCCAACAAATTCATCGATATATTTCCAAAGAAATTGCATTAGAAGCAAGAAAACGGAAATAAAAAACGTCATGAGAAATGGTCCCATGTATGTTTTTATCATGTAGGTATGAAGCCGCTTCATTACTTCAGTTTTGTAATTTAAGCAGCAAATTTAGCGTAAAATTTCAAGAAGTTTAGGTTAAATTTTTATAATCCCAAAGCACGTTTTAATTCGCCAACCTGCGATTCCCATAAATTAATAGTATCGTTTTTATCGTCTGGGTCGGCAAAATCGGTAATAATTAGTGCAGTATCGCCTGATAATTCTTGTGTCTCAATTTTAAATTCGAAATAATAATCTTCTTCAAGTCCTTCATCTTCATCCCATTTAAACCGAATAAATTTAGCCTCTTTACTACTCACTAGTTTAGCTTTTTGAGCTGAGTTTTGCCATATAAAAGAATAATCACTTCCTCTAGCATTTACATCATCTGCAAACCATTCTGACAATCCGCTTGGGGTACTAAGCCTTGGGTAAAGTATTTTAGCAGAAGTATTTACAGAAAATTCCATTTGAATTTTTTCCTTCATCACTTTCTCATTTTTTTTGAAAGATAGTTTTTAGTTTAATGATTTCCAAATTTTTCTTCAAACTAATGGGTTAACAAAGCTTAAATTGTTTTTTAATTATTCTTTTACTTATCAATTGCTATAAATAAAAAAACATATATCTTTGCAACCTCATTTTGGCGAGGTAGCTCAGCTGGTTAGAGCGCATGATTCATAATCATGAGGTCGACGGTTCAAGCCCGTCTCTCGCTACACCAATCAGGAAAAGGATTTGCAAAGATACATGCAAATCCTTTTTTGTTTAATCTGTAAACTATAAGTAAACAA
>CAILUD010000003.1 GCA_903837285.1 uncultured Bacteroidota bacterium
TATATCTTTGGGTTTGTATTATACAAACAATTAATTAACTATAACCCAAAATTTAAATGAATTCTCTGAATTTATTTCTATTTATCTCATTATTTACTTTTTTTTCATTTAAATCATTTTGTCAAGAAAAACAAAGTAATGAACCAGGCAGTGATATTTTAGCCGATGCACCATGGAGAATGAAGAAAACAAATTCTTCGGGAATTTTGAATGGGATTCCAATACATATTTTCGTAAAAGATGCAGACGATGTTGGAAACAATGCAGAACTAATTTACATTAATATTTATATTAAAAACGCAAACGAAACAACGTTTGGAAACCCTATAACATTTAACACATATAACAACACTGATTTTTTATCTCTTTTTTTATCAAAATCTGAATATGATGCAGAAATAGATATACAATCATTTGATGCCAGCTTACCAATAAAAGATCCTAATTTTTCTATAGGATTTTCTTCAGACACTTGTGTCTGGCCCGATAACTGCACTTATGTTGATATAACACATAAAATATGGTATTTCACTATTACTATTCCACCAGAAAAACTAATTGGATTTAATGATATAATTGATATAAAAGTTGATTTTTCTTTAAACTGGCAAGCAGATGTTCAAAGCTATTTAAGGGTTTTTAGATATAATGAAGATTTTCCAAAACTAACAGACTGGTATCGTGGAGATGCTCATTACCATTCGATATACACTAATAATTCTGCAGAATATGGATTACCATTAGCTGCAACAAAAGTGGCTGCAAAATCTATTGGAATTGATTGGATTACATTAAATGATCATTCCTGCGATTATGATAATTATGGAAGTAGTATTCAAAATAACTGGAATAGAAGGACGGCAGAAATTCAATCAATAAATACTTCTGATACATCAATGATTTATATTGGCGCGACAGAAGTTTCTGTAAATAACAGCGCAGATAATATTATTCATCTATTATGTTATCCTTCTGAAAATTCACCATATTCGCTTTCGTTTTTAGGTGACGGAGATGGGGATATTTCACCTACTTCTTTAGAAATAAATGATGTTCTTTTTCAACTTTCAGAAGTTAATGGTTTTGCTTTTGCAGCTCACCCATTTTCTTCTGGTGATGAACTATCTTCGCTTGTAGATGGCGGCATTTGGAATGTTGGCGATAATGATTATTCTGCAAATGGGTCTATTGTTAATGGTTTTGATGAAGTAATTTGTAACGATCTAAGTTCATCTTCAGATTTTTACTCTCTAAATCAAACTCAAATGCTTTTTAAAAACACTATTAAAGGTGGAGAGATTTGGAATACTCGAAACTCATTATCAACTACAGATGAAATGATGGATCCATGGAATGTAAATTATGATTCAGAAATTACTCCATTTGCTCCATACAATTCACAAAACAACATGTACCATTTTAATCGTTTTCTTTCAAATTTTGATGCAACCCGTTTTCTTTGGAAGAAAGGATTAATTGAAAAAAACTTAAACCATAATATAAATAATTATAGATTTTATATAACAGCGGGCAGTGATGCACATGGTAATTTTAATTATTCGAACACAGATTTTGTAATGGGTGTGGTTGCAGACATTCACGATAACGCTATTGGAAAACCTGCAACTTTAGCTTATTGCCCGAATGGAATGGGAAACAATGGCAGTAATGTTTTAGCAGCATTAAAAAATGGAAATGTAATTATTTCTGATGGACCAATTGTATCAATTGGAATAAGCACTGACGAACTTGACAATACTATTGAATACATTCCAGGCGACGAAGTCATTGTTGATTCTATAGAATATCATAAATCAAATCTTATTGTTGACCTTATAACAACACCTGAATATGGTGCATTTAGTGATATAAAAATTATCGCGGGAACAATAAATGGAGAGCATTCATTTCAATTATCTTTTAATCCTATTTTGCAAAACGATAGATTAATATATAATCTTGATTCTATAATTGAACAGATTGTTACAAATGATAGTATTTTAGAAAATGAATATTTTTATTTACGAGCAGAATTAACAACGTACATTAATTACAGTTTACAATCAGCATTATACTGTAAACCTGAAGAAACATTTCATTGTTATACAAATCCAATTTGGATCAAAAAACCACTAACTGCTTTAACTTTATTAAATACACAAATTCAAAAATCTGATTTAAAAGTTTTTCCTAATCCAACAAGTGATTTGTTATTTTTTGAACTCCCTTCACAATTATCAAATGCTATTTCAGTTAAAATTTATGATGTTTTCGGAAAAATATTAACCGAACAATTTATATCAACTAAAAAAGATAATGAGTTAATAAAATTGTCAATGCAAAGCTTACCAAAAGGCATATACTATGTTAGTATTAAAGCAAATAATTATATAAATGGGAGCAAATTTATTAAAAATTAGTTACCCTCATTTGCAATAAACTCCAAATATTTAAATACAAATCTGAGTTCTGCGTATGAAATGTTATCGTCTAATGCAGTTTTTGCATTAACTATAGATTTCGATTTGCTTTGATTAATGTAATCAGTTACAGCATCTATTTTTGCTTTTGTAACTACATCAAAAATATCAAGCTTTCCAATACCCACATAATGGGCTAAATGTCCTTCTATAGTTGACTTATAAAAGTTTCTTTCTAATGCAATTTCATCAATACTTTTACCTGATTTAAATAAATCGAAACTAAGTTTTTTTGAATCAACTTTTTCTTTCTTCTCTGCTTTTAATTTTGGACTTTTAACTTTAAACTCTATTTTTTGTTTGTCTATATTATTTCTTTCGCAAAATGATGAAATTATTTCAATAATATCGTGTCCGAATTGCATAACCTTTTTCTCTCCAATACCTTTTATTCCTCTTAATTCGCCAATGGTAGTAGGCAAGTATTTTGTTAATTCCTGCATTGCCTTAAAAGGAAGAATCATATATTCGTCTGAATTATTTTCTTCTGCTAACATTTTACGCCAATTTTTCAATTCAATATATAGTGAAGAATGAGGTGAATCTTTTACCACTTCAAATTTTGTATTTTGTTTAGTTTTAACTGAAGATTTAAAATCAATATCAGCATTTGCTTTTGCTTTAATATACGCAAGTGTTTCAAAGCCATTAATACAGAATTTAAGGCTTGTAAGTTTTACGAAAATATCTTTTTGTAATTTTTCTAATATATCGTTTAAAGTTTTTTTAATTTCTTTATTATCTATATCAAAACTAATTTCGGTAACAAATGAGAATAAAATACTTTCAGTTTTTTCTGCAAAATATATAGCGGCCTTTTTAATACGATCCTGAATTTCTGAACTTTCTTCGGGTAGGTGAATAGTTGAAAATATTTGAACTAATTGCATTTTAAATTTATCGGCAATAATATAAATTTCTGTTTCTGCTATTCCGCCTTTATGTTTAATATCATCAAGTAATGTTCTTTGAATAATGTTATCACTATCATTTAAAATCTTTTGCAAGTATGAAAATCTGCTTTTTATGCTTTTAAAATCAAACAATTCATATAACAATGATTGCTGATATGCAATTTTAGATTCTTCTAATTGTTTTTCGTCAGGTTCATTATTTCGCACATCATCAGAAAACTCTGAAACAGTATTATCTGTTTTTACACTTCTCATTGTTATTTGAGAACTTAAAACCAATCCTTCAAAAGTTTTGCATCTGCTAAGTGCAACATATACCTGGCCGTGAGCAAAAGAAGCATTTGCGTCAATAATGGCTTTTTCAAAAGTTAATCCCTGACTCTTATGTATTGTTATAGCCCAGGCTAACTTTAATGGATATTGTGTAAATACTCCTATTACATTTTCTTTTATTTCTTTTGTTACATCATCAAGAAAATATTTAACATTTTGCCATTCTTCTTTATTTACAGGAATTTCAGCGGTATCTGCTGGACATTTTACATAAATAATTTCGTCTTCAATTCTTGTAACTTTACCTATTTTTCCATTATAAAAAAGTTTTGCACCAGAACTATCATTCTTTACAAACATAACCTGTGCCCCAATTTTTAATTCTAAATCAAGCTCTGTAGGATATGAATACTCAGGAAAGTCGTCTTTGATTTCAGCTTTAAACTTTTTTGAACTTAATTTAATTTTTTTAAGCTTTGTTTCATTTATCTGATGAGCATTTGCGTTGTGTGTTGTTAAGATTATATATCCCTCATTATCTTCAGCTGAAAATCCAGGTATATATCTGCTATTTAATTCTTCAAGTGTTTTTGGTTCAATCTTATTGTTACGAATCTGATTAAGCATATCAATAAAATAAGTATCAGTTTGCCTATAAATATGCTTAAGTTCGATGCTTACAGATTGTGTTTGCTTTAAAGCTTTAGAGCTAAAAAAATAAACTGTTTCGTAATAATTTTTTAAAATATTCCATTCTTCATCTTTAATTACAGGCGATAGCTGATGCAAATCTCCAATCATTAAAAGTTGCACTCCACCAAATGGTTTTGTTCGGTCTTTATATTTCTTTAAAACCTCATCAATGGCATCAAGCATATCAGCTCTAACCATAGAAATTTCATCAATAACCAATAAATCCAGTCCTTTAATAATATTAATCTTTTCGCGATTAAATTTTTTATGTGATGGATTTGGTTGATTTACGTTAGGCTGATTATTTACATCAAGCTCGCTTAATGGAATATGCGGTCCAAATGCAAGCTGAAAAAAAGAATGTATCGTTACACCCCCAGCATTAATTGCAGCCACACCAGTTGGTGCAACAACAACCATACGCTTTGGCGATGTTTTTTTTAAATTGTGCAGAAAAGTAGTTTTTCCTGTACCTGCTTTTCCAGTTAAAAAAATAGACTTATTTGTATACTGAACAAAATCATTTGCCAATTGCAACTGTGGATTATAATGTTCAGTCATTTTTTTATTTTTATTTATTCTACTTCAATTATTTTAACCTGAGTTTTAACTTCGTTCCAAACTTCTTCGCTCATTTTAGCTCCAATAGTCTCAATAACTTTTCCGGATAATAATGAGCCAATTTTTCCACATTTTTCAAAACTTAAGTTATTTATAAGTCCATAAAGAAAACCTGCAGCATATAAATCACCTGCGCCAGTTGTATCAATACTATTAGCTTTTATTGAAGAAATTGTATACACATTCCCATTATTTTTTACCAGTGATCCTTCTTTCCCTAATTTCACTACAGCGATCATACATTCTTCGGCAATAAGATGAACCGATTCCTGTGGATTTTTTCCAGTATATGCTTTAGCTTCTTCTTCGTTTGCAAAAACAATATCAACATATTTTTTTACAAAGTCGTGTAAAAAGTCTCTATTTGCTTCAACTACATTAAAACTAGCCAAATCCAACGAAACCAATAAACCAGCTTTTTTAGCTTCTGAAGCTGCTTTAATCATTAATTCGTGATTTTGCAATAAATATCCTTCGATATGAAAATATTTATATCCCGAAAAATATTCTTCTTTAATATCATTTGCAGTTAACTCAACTGCAGCACCTAAAAAAGTTGCAAAAGTTCTCTCTGAATCAGGAGTAACCATTGCTATTGCACAACCCGACTCGGTCTCGCTATTTAATAAAATTGGAGAAATTCCACTATTTTTTAAATCGGTGCTAAAGAATGTACCAAATTTATCAACTCCAACTTTACCAATAAATGCTGTAATTATGCCAAGTTTTGCCAATCCATGAATAGTATTTGCAGCACTTCCGCCCGAAGCAATAGTTTGAGGCATATCTTTTATTACTTCCAAAACTTTTTGCGAAGCTGTTTTATCTACTAATTGCATACTTCCCTTTGGATATTCTAATTTACTCAATATCTCATCATTATGAAGCTTAGTCATAATGTCTGTAAGTGCATTTCCAATTCCAATTACTCCTGACATAAATTATAATTTTAAATTTTTTACAAATGTATTTTTATTTTCTAAAAAATCTACTATTTTTGCACTCCCAAATTCCTCAGTAGCTCAGTTGGTCAGAGCACCTGACTGTTAATCAGGGGGTCCTTGGTTCAAGTCCAAGCTGGGGAGCAGCTAAAAACCTTGCAATGAACACATTGCAAGGTTTTTTGTTTTTACGTTTGATAACTTGTTAATATTTCAAATACCAACTTATTTCCTTTTTAATACCTTTGTCTATACATAATTTATAACAATTGTAATATGAGCAGAATAGTAAACCTGTTTATTGTGTTTGGAATAATTTTGACTTTAAGTTGTAAAAAAAATGATGAAAAACCAATACCGACTCCTTTTACAATTACAATGAATGCCACTGAATCGGCACTTATTGGTCAATGGAGCTGGGATAAAACCGAAACTTATAATTCTACAAATGGCACGTTGGCCTCAATTCAATATGCAAATGGCACCTGCGAGACCTACAATAACGGTAATCTTATAAGTACCGACAATGCTTCTGCAACATACTATTATTATAAATTTCTAACTACATCTTATGATCAGGATGGAATTACTATTGAACAACGATGGTTTGATTTAAAAATTAACGCTAATGGTAATTCAACAGATGGTGCATGGGTTGTAAAAATTAATTATAATGAAAGCGGTAAAGATTATATTCAAGTTCCTTTTTCGGCATATATCTTTTCTTTAACTCCTTCTGAATTAGTAACCAGAAATAATACTAATTCTGAATTACTTGGTACAATAATAAAATATTATCACAAATTGTAGTTTTTAAACACAATCATAATTCACAAAAAATAACACGAAAAGTAATTTACGAAGATTATAACTTAGGCTCCCCTATTATTCCACCACAAAAATTCTTTAATTCATCTGTTGAAGACAGCCCACTAATTTCGAGATATTTTTTAAAATCAGAACAAGCCCCTTCTTTATCACCTATATATTTCTTGGCTAAAGCCCTTTTTAAATAATAGGAATATAAATTTGGACAGATTTCTATTGCTTTATTAAAATCTTCAATTGCTTCGTTAAACTTGTTTATTTTAAAGTTTGAATATCCCCTAATAATATAATAATTATCATTTTTTGGATTTAACTCAATAGCGGAATTGTAATCTTTAATTGCACCTACATAATCTTGATTTGCAAATTTTCTAAATCCAGTTTCGGAATATTCCTCAGCATTTTGAGAAAATGATTTTATAACAGAAAATAAGAGTAACAGGTTTATGAAAATAAAAACAAAA
>CAILUD010000004.1 GCA_903837285.1 uncultured Bacteroidota bacterium
TTTATTTAGTATAAATTTTTTAGAGATGAAAAAAAATATTGTAATTATTTCTCATTTAGTATTTTGGTTTATTGTAATTACAGTTGGACTTTTTCCTGTACTTACATTTGAAGATCCGGTTAAAGTTCACAGAGCCTTAATTGATGAAGCTTTTCTAAACCCAATGATGGCAATTATTTTTTATATTTTTTATTTATGGGTTGCACCAAAAACTCTTTCTAGAAAAAAAATTGGACTATTTATGGTTGTGTTCTTTGTTATAGTAACACTATACACAACAATTATAATGTCTTTTTACCCTAAACTTTTGTACAGTATTATTCCGCCACCCGAAAAACCAATATCTGCAATCAGATGGTACGCATCATCCTTTTCTATTCATTTTTTATATGCTCTTTGGGGTACTATGTTTCGTTTTACAATTGACTGGTTTGACAGTAATCAAAAACAAAAGGAATTAGAAAAACAAAACATTACCGGAGAACTTGCTTTACTTCGTTCACAAATAAATCCACATTTTTTGTTCAATACATTAAACAATATTAATTCATTTGTAAACCGCGATCCTGAAGTAACTTCATCTGGTATTATAAAACTTTCTGAAATTATGCGTTATATGTTATATGATGCAGATGTTAATAAAGTATTACTAGATAAAGAAATTGCATATATCAGAAATTACATAGATTTACAAAAACTAAGATTAAAAGATCCAGAGTTTGTAAAGTTTGAAATAGAAGGAATAACCGAAGGAATGACTATTCCGCCATTATTACTTGTACCTTTTATTGAAAATGCATTTAAACATGGCAAAAAAAATATTGATAGTCCCGGAATTATAATAAACCTTAGCTTAAAAGGTAATTTGTTAGAATTTACATGTAAAAACTTTATACTTCCAGCTATTGACATGAAACAAGAGCAAGGTGGATTTGGTTTAAAAAACATTAAAAGAAGATTAGATTTATTGTACGGCAAAAATTATAACCTGGAAAGCTTTACAGATGGCGAACTTTTTGTTGCAAAATTAACAATTAAAGATTATGAAAATCAGATGCATAACGATTGATGATGAACCACCTGCAATTGCACAAATGGAAGAATATATTTCGAGAGTACCATTTTTAGAACTCATACATACTTTCGATAACGGTATTTCGGCTATTGAATTTCTTAAGGAAAATGAAATTGATTTAATTTTTCTTGATATAGAAATGGAAGGATTTACAGGCATTCAAATGCTTAAAGTAATTAAGAACAAACCATTTGTTATATTAACAACCGCATATGATCAATACGCTATTCAGGCATTCGATTTAGACGTAACCGACTATTTATTAAAGCCAATTTCTTTTGAACGATTTTTTAAGTCGGCAGAAAAAATTTATGATTTAATGAATGAAAAAAAACAACCAGGAATTTCACCTGTTCAAAATATTAGTTCAGAAGAAAAAAATTACATTTTTGTAAAGACAGAATACCGCATGCAAAGAGTAGATTTTAAAGATATTCTTTACATTGAAGGATTAAAGGAATACTTAATAATTAAAATGATAACCGGTCGTGTTATAACATTACAAAGTTTTAAACACATGGAAGAAATGCTTCCGACTTCAAATTTTATAAGAGTACACAAATCGTATATGGTTGCAATAGATAAAATTGAATTTATTGAACGTAACAGAATAAAAATTTCTGACAAACTAATACCAATTGGCGATACTTACAAAAAAGTTTTTTACGACACAGTTGGGAATAAAGAACAATAACAATATACAATTACCGACTATTGAAACATGAAATTATATGTAATTGTACCTCTTTGTAATTCGGTTGCGTCAGGATTTGGATCAAATTTAGCTTTAAAAGCAGCACTATACGCAGCATCGAGATAATTTTTCGACAACAAAGTTGAACCTTTTACTCCGGCAGTAGCTTTTGTTACAACACCGCTCCTATCAACAAATATTTCTACTACAACTTTTCCCTGTTCATTGCCAGGATAGTTTGGTTTTGGTAAAGTTCCAAGCATTTTTCTATTACCTAGATTATAAAAATTTCCACCGGTTCCTGGCCTATTACCCGGTCCAGGTTCGCCATAATGATTTTTTGCATTTGGATCGCCATTAGGATTTCCCTGATCGCCTGGTTTTCCGGTTTCACCTTCACTACCACCAGAATTTGCATTAAACAAAGCTAAAGGATTAACTTTTGGCTCGTCAATCTGTGGTTGTGTAGTTGTATTATTATTAACAACCTTATTTTTATCTTTAGGATTACTTTTTATTGAGGCAGCATCTTCATAATCCTGAGTAACTACGTTATCATTACTGGATTGAATATCTTGTGAATTTTGTTGTTGATTATTATATGGGTTTGGATCAGAATTATAAATATCTGGCTGAATATCACCCATTCCATCTTCAGAAAAACCTAAATTAACTTCCATTCCAGGCCCACCACCAGCAGGATATGGAGGCAGTGGAGTTTTAATTATATAAAACAAAAGCAACAACAATAACAAACCATGTGTAACAAAAGTAATTACAACAGGAAACCACACATTAGTATGTTGTTTTTCATTTGCCATGAACTAATATTTAATTTGCTTTGTTGCCAAAACCATTTTTATTTGAATCTTAGTTCCAATTTGTAATACATCAACTAAATCCTGAACAGAAAGACTGCTATCAAAGCGAAGAATAATTGTAGGAGCTTCGAGATTTGCAGTAGCTTTTCTTATTTCTGCCTCTAAATTTTCTAGAGGAACCTGAACATTGTTTAAATAATATAGTTTATTTTTATCTACGGACAATGTTATTTGCATTTTGCTTACTGTAGTAGAAGCAGTAGCTTTTGGCAAAAGAAGTTTTATAACAGATGGGTTTACAAGAGTTGAAATAATTAAAAAGAACAATAAAAGAAAAAACATAATATCGTTCAGCGAACCGGTGTAAACCTCGGCAGTAGTGCCTGTACGTCTGTCTCTAAGATTCATATTATACTTCTTTTTGTAAAATATCAATAAACTCTATTGCATGATCTTCCATTTTAAAAATAACTTTATCTAATAAAAGATTTAGATAATGATATCCAACATATGCAATAACACCAACTATTAGTCCAGATGCACTGGTTATCATTTTTTCATAAAGTCCTCCCGAAATTAATCCAATACTAATATTATCGGCAAGTGAGATGTTATAGAAAATTTTAATAACCCCCATAATTGTTCCTATAAATCCGAGCATTGGTGCAATTCCCGCAACAATACCTAAAATTTTTAAATTTCTTTCTAATTTAGAAATCTCAAACTTTCCAACTGATTCCATACTTCTTTCAATTTCTGGAATTGGTTTTCCAATTCTTGCTATTCCTTTTTCTATCATTCTGGAAACTGGAGTATTTGTTGCCTGACAAAGAGTTTTTGCATTATCAATTTTCATATCAAGAATGTACTCTTTAATTTTACTCATAAAGTTATTATCTTCTTTACGTGCTTTTATAATTGCTACAAGTCTTTCAATAAAAATAAAAACAGCTAAAAAAGAAAGAATAAAAATTGGAAGCATAATCCATCCACCTTTCATAACTAAGTCGAGAAGTGATAATGAATCAACAATAGGTGGAGCAGCTGTTGTTGCAGTTGTAATTTGCGATACTGTATTGGCAACTGTATCTTGAGCTACGCCAGCTCCTGTAGTAATTTGCAATAATATCATATAATCAGTTTTATTTAATGCTAAGGTAGGTACCTTGCGATAACGTTATAATTACTAAGTTTATTATTTATCAACAATGATTTGTTGATGGCAACACCAGTTAATATACTGTATTTTAGGAAATTAATTTTTTTTCACGCCTTTGTTTTCTTCCTCACGTTTCCTGGTAAAAACTGATTTCCAATACCTACGAAGTAGTTCTCCAAAAGAATCAAAGTCTTCTTTATAAAAGAGGCCTACACCTTGAGTGTATGGATTAGTATCATTAACAATATCGGTATTTGAACGATTAAATCCTTTAACCATGAGTTTTCCCGATTTATTAATCTTAACATCTACCTCAAAGTCGCCAACAAAGTTACTAGATTGTGTTGCCTGGTTTCCTCCTACCCCAACATTTCCATTAAGCGTAACCCTATCATTAAATATTTGCGTGCTCAAAGCAAGTTCAACTTCATCGTGCGTTAACTCGTCACCTGGGCGGTAATTTACACCAATATCAAAATCTTTAGAAATCTGCGAAAGCCATTGACTAAGCTGATTTGATAACAATTCTGAAGAATTAAGTCCCACTACATTTCCACTTCTGGCATCAGAGTTTTGCTGACCTCCCCTAAAACTTTCTGGAGTTACAAACCTACTTAATACTAAAAGTGAAATAATTTGTTTATTAACATCTTCGTTAGATAAACTATTAATTACATTATTTGGCTTACTATCACCATCTGGTAATTTAATACTAAAAATAAAATCTGGTTTCATCAAATTATTTCTCAGATTTAACACACACTCAACAGGAACCCTTTGTTTATATGTTGAGTCGAGCATTAAATCATATAAACTTGCCTTTAATTTATATGCAGCAGTAATATCAAGAGTTGCCATATATGGGTTACCATTCCAACTAATTGTTCCTCCTTTTTCTACAGTAAACTTTTTATTAATAACATTTTGCAATGTAAAGAGATAATCGCCACTTTCAATTGTATAATCTCCAAACATATTAAAGTCTCCGGTTGGAGTAATCTCTAATCGTAAATTACCATTTCCTTTGCCCTTTATAACATCGCCCATTTTTGAATCAAAAATAATCTGAACTTCGGCATCGGGTGTTGCCTGAACATCAAAATTCATTTTTATTCCCGAGATATCTGTCTTTTGTTCTGCATTTATTGTTAAAGAGTCTTTTACAGAATTTGTAAATCTCAAATAATTAATCTCAGAAACCTCTGAACCCGATGATAGCGGGATAAATATTTTAGTATTTTTTTCAGTTTTTGCGGTAACATCAATCGATAAATTTTCGGGACTACCTGTAATATCTATTACACTTGAAGCATATGCTTTTCCATAAAACAAGTCATTATCCTTTTCGGTAGTATTTAACAACATAAACTTATCGGTAACCATACTCAAATCAAATTTTATATCACTAAAATTCTTATGCTTAATACCCCCAGTTAAAACAGCTTTATTACCATCAGCATCAAAAATATCTACATTTTTAAAATCGAAAGAAGTTGGAGTAACAGTTACATCTGTTGTTAAATTATAACGAGTTTGTAAATATGTAACCATAAATGAAGCTTTCTGCACATGCATTAATCCATTTATTATTGGCTTTGAAATTGTTCCTTTTACTGTTAAATCACCACTTGCAATACCACGCAAGTCGCACATTATGTCGCGTATATAAGGTTCAGCAATACTTAATCGTAGCTTGTCAAGAGCAACATGAAAATCAATTCTTCCATCAGTAAAATATTTACCATCAAAATCTACTGTTTTAATATTTCCGCGTTTAGTGTTACCAGATATTTTAATGTTATCTGATAAATCATCCCACTCACTGTTTATTATTGCATTTCCTAACTCTTCATTATTTACTTTTAAATTTTCTACACTAATATTGGCGAAAATTTTTGATTTACCTAATAACCCTGAAAAATGTGACTCGCCGCTAATCATTCCATTTAGCTCAATTCCTGACTTATTTAAAAATAAGTTTGCATTTGCAAGATCAATCTGATTAAGTATAACCAATAATGTATCAAAAGGATTTTTACTAATATTACCATTTGCAAAAACATATTGCGATTCGTGATTTATTGTAAGTTGTTTTATACTTATTAAAGAATCAAAAACCTCAACTTTTGCATCATTTATATACCAATCAACATTAGAAAAAACAATCATCGAAGGGTTTGATTCTACAAATAAAGAAGGTATTTTATTTCCTTCGGTTTTTAATAATTTAAAATTAAGACTTACATCACCCTTATAAATAACTGTATCTGGATTATCCCACTTAAACCCTATTTCGCCTAAATTATTCTTTGTAAAACCTTGCAAAACTAGATTTCTCATGTTTACATTTTCAGCTAATCCAAGTTTTTTTGTTTTACAATCAAAAAGCAAAGTTTCGTTCTCGGTATAAAATTTAAATTCTGGCTTTTCTGCACTAATGCCAGAATATGAAATATTGCCATTTAAAACACTAACATTAAAATTATTTTCAATTGAATTGAATTTTGTTACGATTTTTGTTTTTCTTTCGACGATTAAACCCGGCACAAACTCTTTAAATATACTTTCAGTATTTTTAAATTCAACATTTAACTCAAAAACATTTTCAAATAAGTGAACCTTTTCAGCTTTATCTGATGGCTTTACTAAATTAATAGAAGGCACATATTTATTAATTACTTTATCCAATGAATGCATTAAACTCGAAAAATGAACATCTCCGGTTAATGAAGCATCCAATATTTCTGAGTTTAGCAATATTTGATTTCCATTTATATTATTTTCTGACGAAACAGATATATAGCCAAAAGATTCATTAATAATTGACGATTTATATTTGAGACTAAATATTTCTATTTTTCCTAACAAATTATCAAGATTATCGCCACTAAATCGTGCACTAAGCAAAAAAGACAAAGTAGCCAATGAATCATAATTTATTAAATGTAATTTTCCTAATCGAATTCTTGCAACATCGGCAGTAAAATTAAAAACAGGAATTTTTGAAGAATAATCAATTTTTCCTAAAAAGCTTAAACCTAAATTTGGATCATCTGCTAACAACGAGCCCTCAAATGTGCTTTCGGAAATATCGCCTTCTACTTTTATGTTTTGATAAGTATAATTTTTAAACTCTATATCTTTTACAATTCCTTCAATCTTTGCATTAACGGTTTTACCACGACTTCTGCCATCAACTTTTGCATCGAGACTTATTTTTCCAACTGTATTTTTTAAATTAACAACACTCCCAAGATCGAATTTTTCGGAAACTAAATGCCCTTTAAAACCAGTGTAGCCCGACAAAGTATCTTGTTTTATCGAAATATCTGTATTTAAATTACCCATTCCAGTTTTAAGATCACCAAAAGCTACAAAATCGTTAGTGTATCCAGTTAACTGACCTTTATAATAAATTTTACCTAATCGCTTTACCTCTATAGGTATGCTTAATGTTAAATTTTTAGTAAAAGGTGGTATTGGTATTTTCTGAAGATCTTCGGCCGTTGTTGATAATTCAGAAAACTCTAAAATCATAAAAGTTTCATTTACATCTGGCAATCCAGTAATTGTAAAATTTCCAGAGATATAAGTATTATCGCCATATTGAATTCTCGCATTTTTTGCTTTAAAATCAGAAATTGTACCTTTTATTTTACCTGTAAAAATTAATTTTTCATGCAACCCCAACAAATCTGTCGAAAAATATGCAATATCACGAAGTCCGATTAATGAATGATTTATTTCTGTATTGATTTTAACTTTAGTAACAAATTCATCTAAATCATCAATCGATTTCATTTGAAACATTAATTTTTTTGCTGATATTCTGCTCGAAGAAGTGTTTATTAATGCATTTGTGAACACAATTCCATTAGTATCAATTAACACTACAGAACTCATATTTTTTAAATTAAGGCCACACTTTTCTCTCCCTTCAAGATTTACTATATTTAGCTTTAAAGAATCACCTAACATCTTTACATTTCTAATTCCAACATTAATCCCCGAAACACCTATATCTTTATAATCAAACCCAACGGTACTGGTATCGGCATCAAATTTTTTATAGGTAAAATCTCCGTTTTCAATATCTAATCCTCGTATATTTACAGACCAAGGCATTGAAGTAGCTGTATCATTTTCGCTTGCAAAAGCTTTAATTATAAAACTATAATTCATGTTTAGTAATGAATCAAGAAACAGATTTACAATTGGCTCCTCTAATTTTACTCTTTTAATATCAATAGTTTGGGTTGAAAAATTTATATCTTTAACAGTTACCGCTATATTCTTTACAAAAAGTAGAGTATCTTTTTTTTGATCGCTGATAAAAACTTCTTTTAAAATAACACTGTTAAATAAAGAAATATCAACACCACCAATAGAAACTTCGGTTTTTAATTTTTCTGACAAATAGGATGCTACGCGCTGACTAATTACTGTTTGAAGAAAAGGACTTTGAAAAATAATATAAATAATTATTATCAGCCTTAAAAAAGCTAATAATAATAAAAGCGGTATGTTCCTTTTTTTAATAATTTTGCAAACTATTTAATGCCTCAAAGTTATAAAAATTGACAACGAATATCACTATACTAGGAATTGAGTCTTCGTGCGACGATACATCTGCTGCAATTATTCGAGATGGATATTTGCTTTCAAACGTAATCGCAAATCAGGATGTACATAAAGAATATGGCGGTGTAGTGCCCGAACTTGCCTCAAGATCTCATCAAGCTAACATTATACCTGTAGTTGATAAAGCAATTAAAAATGCTGGAATAAAAAAAGAAGAAATTTCTGCAATAGGCTTTACCAGAGGGCCTGGGCTGCTTGGTTCGTTGCTGGTTGGAACATCATTTGCAAAAGGACTTTCGCTTTCTTTAGGAAAACCACTTATTGATATTAACCATTTACAGGGGCATGTTTTATCGCATTTTATTAATGATTTAAAAAATCCTAAAGAATTACCTGCATTTCCACACCTTTGTTTGCTTATTTCGGGAGGACATACTCAAATTATAAGAGTGGATTCTCCTCTAAAAATGGAAGTAATTGGTAATACCATTGACGATGCAGCCGGTGAGGCATTTGATAAAACCGCAAAAGTACTTGGATTGCCATATCCCGGTGGACCGGTAATTGACAAACTAGCATCAGAAGGAAATCCTAAAGCTTTTAAGTTTGCAAAACCCCGAATACCAGATTTAAACTTTAGCTTTAGTGGATTAAAGACTTCATTTCTGTATTTTTTAAGAGATGAAATGGCTAAAAATCCTGACTTTATAAATCAGGAAAAAAATAATTTATGTGCTTCGCTGCAACAAACTATTGTTGAGATTTTAATCGAAAAAGTTATAAAAGCAGTAAAAGATACCGGTATTAAAGAAATAACTTTATCGGGAGGTGTTTCTGCAAATTCGGCAGTTCGTTCACAATTTTCTGAATTAGGAATAAAAAATAATTGGAAAGTTTATATTCCACCTTTTGCATTTACAACCGACAATGCCGCAATGATTGCAATAACCGGCTATTACAAATTTCAAAAAAATCTTTTTGCAAGTCATGATTTTGCTCCTATTGCGCGTTTTACTATTTAACAAATAATTTAATATTCTACTATTCAATTTACTAGATATATTTATATCTGTATTTTCATTAGTTTTTTTGTATTATTTCAATCAATCATTAGCTTTGCACTTTAATTTTTGGAGAAGCACTCCAAATAATCTTAAAAAATAATTTTAAATAAATAATTATGAGCTATTTATTCACATCAGAATCGGTTTCAGAAGGACATCCAGATAAAGTATCAGATCAGATTTCTGACGCACTACTTGACGCATTTTTAAGCGCAGACCCAGAATCAAAAGTTGCATGCGAAACCTTAGTAACAACTGGTTTAGCTGTTTTAGCTGGCGAAGTTAGAACCGAAGGATATATTGACGTTCAAGAAGTTGCAAGAAGAGTAATCAATAGAATTGGTTATACAAAAGCAGAATACATGTTTGACGGAAATTCATGCGGTGTAATTAATAGTATTCATGAGCAATCAAGTGATATCAGACAGGGCGTTGTAAGAACAAAACCTGAAGAACAAGGTGCCGGTGATCAGGGAATGATGTTCGGTTTTGCTTGTCGCGAAATGGACAACTATATGCCAATGACTATTGAATTAGCTCACAGGTTACTTCAAGATTTGGCAGTTATCCGCCGTGAAGGTAAAAAAATGAAATATCTTCGTCCGGATGCAAAATCACAAGTTACAGTTGAATACGATAACGAAGGTAAACCATTAAGAATTGACACTATTGTTATTTCAACACAACATGATGAATTTATTTTACCAAAAAACAACACACCAAAAGCGTTAAAAGATGCTGAAGTTGCAATGCAAAAAGCAATTCATGATGATGTAAAAAATATTCTTTTACCTCTTACTATTAAAAATCTTCCAGAAAGAGTAAAAAAACTTTTTAAGAATTATAAGTTATTTGTTAATCCAACAGGTAAATTTATTATTGGTGGCCCTCATGGCGATACTGGTTTAACCGGACGTAAAATTATTGTTGACACATACGGTGGTCGTGGTGCTCACGGTGGTGGTGCTTTCTCTGGAAAAGATTCATCAAAAGTTGACCGTTCTGCTGCATATGCTGCTCGTCACATTGCAAAAAACATGGTTGCAGCTGGTGTTGCTGAAGAAATTTTAGTTCAGGTTGCTTATGCAATTGGTGTAGCTCAACCAGTAGGATTTTATGTAAATTCAAATGGTACAGCAAAAGCTAAAGACGCAAAAGGAAAAATTCTTACCGATGGCGAAATTGCATCACGTATTGCAAAAATTTATGATATGCGTCCATATGCAATTGTAAAAAGATTCGGCTTAAAGAATCCAATATTTGAACCAACAGCATCATATGGTCATTTTGGACGAAATTCTTATAAAGCAAAAGTTGAATTAGGTGGTCGTAACAGCACAAAGAAAACCATAAAAGAAGTTGAATTCTTTGGATGGGAAAAACTTGATTTTGTTGCTCCTTTGAAAAAAGAATTCGGAATTAAATAAATTCTTAACAAATCACATTAAAGGTCGCTTTTTTAGCGACCTTTTTTATTTTAAAAAACTTTCACATTAAATGGAGTCACTCCTAATTCGGACGGATTAAATAACACATTTGTAATTAAAAACCATGATGCTAGCAGCAACAATAAACTTACCTTTTTTATCCGATGGGGAGAACTTATTTTTTCATCAAAAAAGTATTGCAACACTTGGGAACCAAAAAACTTAACTTCAGGGGTTTACCACCATATTTTTGAATATACTCCAGCATA
Organism: uncultured Bacteroidota bacterium; assembly: GCA_903837285.1. Taxonomy (GTDB): domain Bacteria; phylum Bacteroidota; class Bacteroidia; order Bacteroidales; family GWA2-32-17; genus GWA2-32-17. The sequence continues at coordinate 11,091 of CAILUD010000004.1, forward strand.
CCCACAGAATATAAATCGCGCTAAAACTGGATTTGTAACAATTTTTAAATAATAGTCGATTACAGCTTCGTCCACCGCGGCGAACGGTCAGTCGTGATCCCGAAGTGAGCGCTTAAACGAAAAGCAAATTTTCACTACGTTCAAATAGTGTATATTTAATATTCACTGAAAATTATTTTTTTTAGATTATAAGGATTACGACTTCGCTTCGCAAAGTCGTGATCCCAAAGGGGAGGCTTAAATTAAAAGCAAATTTTCACTACGTTCAAATTATATTTTTTTCAATTGATCATTACAAACAAGTTTGTATGATCTCTTGAAAAAAACAAAATCCCGCTGTTGCGGGATTTTTGCTTTTCATTTGCGGAGAGAGGGGGATTGGATTTTCAGAATCCAATCAACACTCTTCCAGTATTTTAAGGTTTAAGAAAGTAGCAATACCTCCGCTCATACCACCGCCCTTTTTTGCGACTTTACAAAATTGTCTAAGAACCATATTGCATCATTTTGCAATCATCTGCAAATGTACGAAATGTAAATTTATTTAGGTTCGAATCCCTAAAAAATATTTTTTAAAAATATTAGGTAACGTGCAAAATAGTATAAAAAAATTATAATTTCACAATTTTTTAAATTAACTTTATTTTATTGCTTTTAATAAAAATCAATTAGTAATTAATTAAAAATTAAGAAAATAAACTATGGAATTTGAGAATTTTGATAATCAGGATGACGTTAAGCATTACCTAAAGTATATAACCAATAATAATTATTCTTTTTCTATACTGGAATTTGGAAATACTAATAATGGTAAGGTTTATCAATTAATGCCAGAAAAAGGTGATGATGGATTCTTTGATTGGTATTGTTGTGTTAGACCAAATAATCAATATTTCAAAACAAAGGAAATCTGTGTTATTTATTTTATCAGATACTGGACCGAGTGGACAAGAAAAGGCAAGCCTCATTGGAAAGGTGAAATCAAAAGATAAAAAACAGTTAAGCTGTTAATAAAATTTTCCATCAAGCAACTCAACTAATTACAAATTCATACAATCTACCCCCCTATCTTATTGCATATTACAACTTATTAACATATTCTAGAATATGTATAATTCTGATGTAAATTTGTGCAACCCGACGAAATCCAACAAACTTTTTATTCATTAATTATTATGCAAGTTGAACCATATCAAAGAATTGACGTAAATATATTTGAAGAAATATTAAGAAAGAAACATTGTAGTATTGAAACTCCAGTAAAAACAAAAAAAGCACTTTTTGAATTAATACAGAATATAAATGAAGTTGTAATCAAAATTGATGGATTGGAAATTGATAAGAAAAA
>CAILUD010000005.1 GCA_903837285.1 uncultured Bacteroidota bacterium
AGTAGCAAAAAGGGTTTTGTTGCAGCAATACATTTCTTCTCGATACGCAAGCTACTCAAAGAAACAATAATGATTATTTTAAAAACTCTCCACTTCCATGGTCTGTGGCCCACAGACCACGAACCAACACCCATCGTCATTCCGGGCATGACCCGGAATCTATTTATCCAATTCCATGGTCTGTGACTCACAGACCATAATCATACTCCACGAAACAGAAAGAACTTATTGAATAACAAATTCATTAAAAAAATCATATAAAAGTTTACCATAAAATATACATTTAATTGGCATATGTTATACAACATGTGATTTATTTTGGAAATATTGAGAAAAATACATATTTTATAATACTCACAATATATGAATGTTATAACGCCACATTTGTGTGTTGTTGCGATTAATGGGGTAAAACTACCTGATTGTTGCTATTCGCAAAATCAAATAATTTATTTATGTAGCTTATAATTAATATATTGTGTGTTTTTGTATTTTTTTTTAAAGCTAGAAGATAGGTGTTTTTACCTACTTGCATATTGTTTAAATAACTATTGAAATCGCTTTGTGCTGGTTGTAAATTTGGTGTAAGATTTAAATAAAATAAATTAACCAATTAAAATAAACAAACTATAAAAAAAGAAATTAAAAACTCTTTAAAAAAAGACAAACAAAAAAACCAATCCCAGGGAAGTAGTATAGCAACCCGCTTTGTTAACCATTATAAGATAATGAAAACAATGTACAATATACAAAAAAATAATAAAAACAAATAACGTTCTTTTTTAGTGTTTAATTATAAATTAAAAAATCAATCTAATGAAAAAATTATTTATTCTTTTCGTAATGGTTGCAGGATTTGCAACAGTTACAATGGCTCAAACAGGTGTATCATCTGCAAATGGAACTGTATCTACAATTGATTTTGCAACAACAGGTGCAAAAATTTTGGTTCCAATTAATCTAACATGGGACGGTGTTAAATTAGAGTATGGTGAAGTAGTAATTCAAAATGTTGCTAACCCAGGAAGTATTGCTTTGTATCCTGATGGTGGTGGAACTCCTAGTACATCAGCTGCAGTAAACTGTGTCTCAACAGGCTTAAATATTCCTTTGTTAATTCCTGGTTTTACTGTAGCAGGTACTCAGAATACTCTTTATACTATTACTACACCAGCAGATGGAGCTACTGAAATTGTTCATACCTTAGTTCCTGCTAACGTACTTCCACTAACAGCATTTAAAATTTATCGTGGTGCTGCATTATCTTCTGGTAATGTTATTAATAATGCAACAACAAGTGTAGCTGGAGCCGATAGCTGGAAAGTTGGTGCAACATTAAATTTTATTGCTGCTCAAGCATCAGGTTTATATACTGGTGTATATACTGTTGTAGTTAATTATAACTAAAACATAGAGTTTTATTTAAAAGGAAAGTAGGTTAAAAACCTCTTTCCTTTTTAAATTTTTAAAAATATTAATTATGAAAACAAAATTAATTCTAGTAGTAATAATATTGCAAATGCAGATAATATCTGTTTGGTCTCAAGGCAACCTATTAATTGCTCCTACAAGAGTTCTTATAACAAAAGTAAACCAGACTGAGCAAATATCATTGTTAAATACAGGTAATGATTCAGCCATTTACTCAATTAATTTTGTGAATAAAAAGATGAATGAAGATGGTGGTTTTATTACCTTAGCTGAAGGTGATACTGGTGCACTTTTTTCTTCGGATTATGTTAGGGTATTCCCTCGTAAAGTTGCTTTAGGTCCTAAAGAAGGACAAACTATTAAAGTACAGTTTAAAAAACGAACAGATATGCCTGATGGCGAATATCGCTCACATCTTTACTTTAGAGATGAAAAAAACTACTTACCAAGAGGCCAGTCAGTAACTTTATCAGATTCAAACTCTATAGGAGTAAAGATTATACCAGTTTTTGGAATTGCTATTCCTATAATAATAAGAATAGGAAAATTATCAGCTACTTTAAGCATATCAGATATTAGTTTAGAAAAAGATGAGAGCGGTGTACCTCAGGTTAAAATGACATTAAACAGAACAGGTAATTGTTCAATTTATGGAACAATTACCGTAAATTATACTGAAGCTGGTGGAAAGCCAGTTGAAATTGGAATAGTTAATGGCGTTGGTGTTTATACAGATATTTTAAAAAGATACTTCACTTTACAACTCCCAAAAGCAAAGGATTTGAAGCTCGAAAAAGGAAGCATCACGGTAATTTTTAAAGATCCCGAAAACAACAGTATATTAGATGAACAAGTAATTGAATTGAAGTAAGCAATTTGTAAGATGCAGAATAAATACTATATATTAGTTTTGCTTTTTTTTATTGGTATAGGCATAAAAACAATTCTTGCACAACCAAACCTGCCTTCTCATATAATTAATTCAACAGAAGTACAGCCAATTCATTTTGGTTGTTTTTGCTTAAGCGATATACTTGGCAGTGGCACAGTTACAATTAACTATCAGGGTATTGTTACTGCAACTGGTAGCATTTACCTGATGCCTTCTTTTTCGCCAATTGCTCAACCCGCTATTTTTCAGGTTCAGGTTTGCCAGGGGCGTAATATTATTATTGAATATTCACCCTCAGCCACACTTACATCAACAGGTGGTGGTTCTCTTACTTTTCATCCAGGCCCCAGCGAATATCAAGGTAATACATTTTCATCAGGAGGTGATTGTAATTTTATTAATACCATTAGGATAGGCGGCACTTTGGATGTTGGTAATAGTTCTCAAAATCCAGAGGGAGCTTATTCAGGAACATACGAAATAGTATTCAATTATCAGTGATGATAAACTTTTATAAAACATATGGCCCTAAGTTATTAAAAAAGAATATTACTAAATCAATATTTAGTATATGTTTTATTGTTCTTATATTTTCAACAATATATACAACAAATATTAATGCAACTAACGTAAATCGTGAACTTGATTATACAGTTAAAGAATATACCATAACATTTAACCTTAAAAATTCGGGCACATTTTCATCAAAAGCTATTTATTTTAATTCCGATAACAAATTATTTGTTTCGGTGGTGGAATTGTTTAATCAGTTAAAAGTAACATGCAAGCCCAATGTAGATAATAGTATTATAACTGGCTATATTCTTGACCCGCAAAATACTTATACAGTAAATAATAATAACAAATCGGTTAAAATAGGCAACATAACATATTTTATTGGCGATAGCTTAATGAAATATAATAATACATTGTTTATGGAATCGTCGCAATATGAAAAAATTTTTAATATTGCAATGATTGTAAATATGAAAGATCATTCTGTAGATATAAATCCAGGTTTTGAATTATCTATAATTAAAGAAAAGGAAAAAGAAGGAACATTTTATAATAATGAACTAAATGCAAGTTATGATGAGTTTGATCTTAGCATAATTTTAAACAACAATAACGTATTTTCGTCAGCAGCATTATATTTTAATGAAAGTAATAAACTATTTGTTTCGATAACCAGTTTATTTAATTATTTAAAATTTTCAATTAAAACATCACCTGTTAACACTACTTTAAGTGGCTTTACTATAAATGAAAACTATCCTTTTGTTATAGATTATTTAAACAAAACTGTTAGTTTCGCTAATGTCAACTATAGCATTGGAAATGGTCTTATTAAACATAACAATGTGCTGTTTATGGAATCGTCACAATTTGGAAAAATATTTAATATCGATTTAAAGTTTGATTATAAAAAACTTTCGGCAACAATTAATTCTGATATTGAATTGCCATTAACAATTAACACTGAAAAAGTAATTTCTCTTTTAGGCGAAAAAGCTGACTATAACGAGTTTGCTGTTATTTTTAGTCTTAATGATTATGGAAGATTATCATCCGATGCGTTATTCTTTAATCGCGATAATAAACTATTTATTTCAGTAACCGAATTATTTAATTATTTAAAAATACCTTGCAATCCAGAAGTTGGTAACGATATAATTATAGGATATATTAACAAAGAGAATAATAAATATGCATTCGATTATATAAACAAAACAGTTAGGATGGGCAATGTTGAATATTTTATTGGCGATAGTTTAATGAAATATAAAAACACCATGTTTATGGAGCTATCTCAATATGGTAAAATATTTAACATTAAACTCGAATTCGATAAAAAAACTAACACTGTTTTAATTAACCCCGTTGTTGAATTAAACTTACCAAAGATACAAGCCAGTAAAAATTTGCCGTTTGGCGAAGAAGTAGATTATATCTACGAAGAATTGGATGTGGATTTTATTTTAAACGGTATTGGACATTTTTCATCAGGGGCATTGTATTATAGTATGGACAATAAATTATTTATTCCTATTTCTGAATTTTTAAATTATCTAAAAATTCAATGTACCCCTGAAATAACTAATGATGGTTTAACCGGTTTTATTAACAATGAACAAAATATTTATCATATTAATAATATTAATAAAACAGCAATAGTTGGGGATGATAATTATATACTGGGTGATAGTTTAATGAAATATAAAAACACTTTATATTTAGAGTCGTCTCAATTTGGTAAAATTTTTAATATATACCTACAATTTGATACCAGAAAGCTTGCGGTTAATATTACACCTGGCTTTGAATTACCATTGTCAAAACTTTTAAAGATACAATCTATGCAAGTTAATAATAATGGAAATAGAGGGAATAGTTTTATAGCCGATACTATAATTTATGCAAAACGAAAGAGCTTTGGTTTAGGTACTTTTGATTGGTCATACTCAACAGCTCAATTCAATGGAAATTCTGTTTCAAATACTATAATGCTTGGCTTTGGAGCTGAGATAATGGGTGGTTCGCTTAATTTAAAACTAGACCAAACTGATCAGTATAAATTTGATCTTAAGCACCAACAATATTCATGGTCAAAAAAAAATACAGAAAACCGATTTGTTAAAGAAATAAACATTGGTAAAATAAATAACAATATAATTGCCAATTATTATTATGTAATGAATGGTATTCAGATTACAAATATATCACCTGGAAGCAGGAAGGCTAGCGGTTATTACACAGTTAATGGAACTGCAGAACCTGGCTGGAAAGTGCATTTATATGTAAATAATCAGTTGGTTGAAATACGAGAACCTGATGCATCAGGCAAATATGAATTTAAGGTGCCGTTGAAATATGGAAAAACAAATGTAGAAACCAGACTTTATGGACCTGCCGGTGAAGAAAAAAAAGAACAAAAAAATATTAATATTCCATTTAATTTTGTTCCTGCAGGTAAATTTGAATATTCACTTTCATCGGGTATGTTTTCTGATAAAAAATTTTCGTGTTATATGCATAGCGAAAATTCTTTTGGTATTTCTAATCATTTAACTATAGGAGCAGGTGCCGATTATATATCAGGATTGGGTAAAAATGAGTTTATCCCTTTTGGAAGTGCTAATATTCAACCTTTTTCTATGTTGAATTTAAATGGTATGTATGTTCACAATGTATATACAAAAGGGAATATGAGTTTCAAATTAAAAAATGCATTTGTAGATGTAAAATATACTTTAGTCAATGAAAGCCAGACTGCAGTGAGCTTATCATTTAAAGATGAAAAATGTATTCAGGTTTTAACACCTTACACGTTCTTTAAAAAAGCAGGAAGTTTTAAGTTTGATTACGTAGGTAAAACATATACCAATTTTAATTTTAATAATTATAATATATCAAATTCAGTTAATGTTTATAAAATTAAAACTCAACTTAATGTTGGAATAAATCAGATAAAACCACTTAAAGATAGTGAGTCTATTATGAAAGGTTCCATTTATGTAAATTCGGGATTAAATGTTTCATATAAATTGCTAGATAAATATTATATGGGTCATGGCATACAATATAATATTAGCGAAAAGAAACCGGTTATGTTTACAACAGCTATTAGTCGTACTGTAAATAATAAGTTTAGCTATTCAATGTCGTTTTACAAAGGTTTTAATTCTAAGTCAGTGGGCGTTAGTTTTTCTGTAGTTTATAGCTTTGATATAATGAAAGTAAGTGCAGGAACCAGTATGTATAATCAAAATGTTCTTACTTACGAAAGTGTTGGTGGCGGACTTTATTATGGTGGTGCCGATAATTATACACAGGCAACAAACACATCAAATGTCGGGCAATCTGCTTTATTACTTTATCCTTTCCTTGATTTTAACAATAATGGTAAATTTGATGAAGACGAAAAAATGTTTAAACTTTCAAAAATAAATTTTTCCGGAGGCAGAGTCATAAATAATGAGAATGACACCGTTATTAAAGTTCTTGGTCTTTCACCATTTATGTCATATGCTCTAACTTTAAATGACAATAATTTTGAAAGCGTTGCATTATCATTTCCAAAAAAGAACTACAAAATAACCGTAGAGCCAAACCAATTTAAACGTGTAGATATACCAATTACTGTAAAAGCAGAGGCATCGGGTAAAATTTATTCTTATGATGAAGCAGGGGTTTTAATTGGGCAAGATAGAATTACAGTTATAATTTATGATATTAATGGCAAAGAAGTAACCAGAATGTTAACCGAGAGTGATGGTTATTTTAGTTATTTAGGTTTATGCCCTGGCAAATACATTGCAAAATTAGACCCTGCACAGCTTAATAATTTGGGTTTAGTTGCAGACCCACCCGAAATGAAATTTGATGTAAAACCAACAACAGATGGTGATATTATTGATAATGTATTTTTTGTTATAGGAAAACCTCAAATTCAGGAAGAAGAAATAGTACCAACTGAATATTAATGTTGTTCGTTTCTTTCATCGAATAAAGCAATAACAATTTACACCAATTACCATGGTTTGTGCCTCACAGACCACAATCAAACACCCTTTCGTCATTCTGTTCTCCGCCGCGGCGGAGCGGCGAATTGTTTCAGAATCTACTCCCCACTAAACACCCTATAAATTCCCATTCCCTGTTTCGTGTCTTCACGAAACCTAAATAAAGATAACTTTTTTAGATTAAGTTTCTCACATGCCTTATTTTTATAGTTTATTCTGCAAATTGTGATTTTTCTCAGTCTACAATTACTATTGTTCATCAATTCAAATTTTTTGTTATTAATTTTAGTGTAAGGTTTTATTATGCTAATAAATTAATATAGGTGTTTTACTCGTCATGTTTTTTTTTAATAAAAAAATCAAATAAATTGTTATTTTTGATCGTACTAATTTTTAATCATAAGATTTCATTAAAAAAGTAGAATGAATAAAATAAAAGTAATATTAGTTGAGGATCTTAAAATAATAAGAATTGGTATTAAGTCATTATTACGTGATGTAGAAAATATTTCAATTGTTGGAGATGTTGAAAGTGCAAATGCCTTATTTAAATTAATGAATGATGTTATTCCTGATATTTTAATCTTAGATATTCAATTACCCGGAATGTCAGGAATTGAGATTTCAAAAGTAATAAAGAAAGATTTTCCTAAAATTAAAATTCTTATATTATCAGCATCTTATGACGAAACAGTAGTCTTTCATGCTATAAAATCAGGAGTAAATGGATTTATTCATAAAAATGTTAGCCGAGAAGAATTAATTAATGCACTTGAAAGTATTTCTGCAGGTAAAGAGTATTTTAGTACTCAGGTTAAAGAAATTATTATGCAAAATTATCTAAAAAGTGCAATAAAAGGAGTTGAAGAAAATGAAGATATTGTGCTGTCTTTTAGAGAATGTGAGGTTTTGAAATATCTGGCAGTTGGTCATACTATTACAGAAACAGCAGAAATTCTATGTGTTTCATATAGTACAGTTACTGCTCACAAAAATAAAATTATGAGCAAGTTACATGTAAAAACAAATGTTGAGTTAGTTAGATATGCTATTAAAAATAATATTATAGAGCTATAAAAAATAGGTGTTTTTACCTGTATTGAAATCATTAAATTTACCTTTTATCATTAAACGTTTTTTTATACTTTTATTTTTTTTAAAATAGTAAAATTTAAGTTAATGTATTAATTAAAAATGTATTCAATTTGTCCTGCTAATAAAATATTAAAAAAATAAACACATGAAACCTATAAAAATAATTTTAGTTGAAGATCATGAAATTGTTCGTGAAGGAATTAAACTTATTTTATCTGATAGGCCAGAAATATCTATAATAGGAGATGTAGGTAACGCAATGGAATTGTTTAAACTATTAAAGAAAGATCAACCTGATGTAATTCTTATGGACATTGAGCTACCAGGTATATCAGGAATTGAAATTATTAAAATCCTTTCTAATGATTACCCAAAAATTAAACCTTTAATTTTATCAATGTCTATTGATGAAAATACTATTTTTTATTCGATAAAGGCTGGTACAAAAGGTTTTTTACATAAAAATGCAACACAGCAGGAGCTTTTAACTGCAATAAATTGTATTTATGAAGGAAAAGAATATTTTAGCCAAAAAGTTTCTGATATAATGATAAAAAGTTATGCTGACAAAGCTAAGCATGGCTTAAAAATAAGTGATTTACCAGATAAAGTATTATCAACTCGTGAAATTGAAATATTAAAATATATAAAAGACGGATTGTCAAATCCAGAGATTTCTGAAAAATGCCTTATTTCAATACGCACCGTTGAAGGACATAAGGACCACATGAAAAGAAAATTACGACTTAGGAAAGGTTCCGATTTAATTAGATATGCATTGGCTTATAACTTCTAGTTAATTTCAAAATTTAAATTCAATACTTTAATTAGAAGGCTATAGTTTTTCTTTCAATTTTCAAGTTATACAGATTCACTTTTAGCTTTATATTTTTATTTGCTATTTGTTGTAATTCTTATGATTTGATATTGAACAGAATATTTTTTAAGCATTAAATAAATATTGTCTATCTTTAGTGCAGTATTGTTGTAATTTCAATGCCTAAGTTTAAATACATATTAAAATCTTTTTTGTATTTTAAAAAACAACATCTTGCTGTTTTAGCAGGAACAATTATTACTACTGCTGTTATAACTGGAGCTTTAATAGTTGGCGATTC
>CAILUD010000006.1 GCA_903837285.1 uncultured Bacteroidota bacterium
ATAATATTATTCCAAACATTAAAAATAATGTTTTAATCATTTTGCTAAAAATTTGAAATTTTACAAATAAGTTGTTTTACATCCGTAAGAGATGTTTAAATACTTTTTGTAAAAACCGGAGGGGCACGCAGTAATGCAGAGGATTGTGAATTATTTAAAAAATATATGGAACAGTAATTATTACAATAATTGGCTATAGGTTTTTCAAGCAGTAAATCAACATTTTCAATATCTGTTGAAAATACTGAAAATTCAAAATTACAAACTAAACACTTTTCATTTAAAACAGAAGTAGGATTTTCGCTTTTTACTTTATTTGATATGTGTTCATGATGATGCTCAAGCTTAACAACTAAAGGAAATAGAAATATCAATAAGAACAAAAAGGAAATAATATTTTTAAGTTTAAAATTCATTAATTAACATTAATATCTCGATATAATACTAATAAATATAAGAGGAAAACAAAGTTAATAAAAATATTTCTTAAAATAAAAACACCAGCTATTGCAAGTATTTTAGTTCACTTTTTTATTTTAAAAAACTTAATGTTTACAAACATGACCACCATGGCCATTATGATGCTCGTGTTGCATACAGCTTTCATTACTATCACTAATTTTTCCAGTTATATATTGTTCAATTATTTCATGTGCATCACCAGAACAACCTTTTATTACCTGTATTCCAACACTATTAAGAACATTTATTGCACCACCACCTATTCCACCAGCTAACATTATTGTAACACCCTGCTCAAATAACACAGATGCAATATTTGACTTACAACCACAACCCTTTTCTGATTCGATAGTTTGTATCTCTAAAATTATATTGTTATCAGATACCCTATACACATTAAAAAATTCACAATGGCCAAAATGTGCATCAATTTGATTACTTCTAGTAACGGGAACTGCGATCTTTTTCATTTTTATTATTTTTTTAATTTGTTTACGTTTTATAATTTGTTACAACTTAGTAAAAAAAGCGGATAAACTTTTCCTTTGTCAGGTCCATCAACCTTTGTAATTTCAAAGCATTGCTTGAAATTAATATCAACAAATCCTATTTTACTAAGTATTACTTCCAAGTCTTCGGGATTAAATCCAGAATGTCCAGTAAAATCTCTATCATGAAAAGTACCATCCTCCTTATACAAATCAACAATTGCTATTTGTCCGCCTTTGTTTAACAATTTGTAAAATTTTGAAAATATTTCATGAATATTTGAGACATGATGTAAAGTCATTTGGGTAAAAATAAAATCGAAAGACTTTAGTTCATAATTCTCTTTTTCAAGATCAAAGAAAACTGGAAATAAATTTTGAATATCTTCTTTTTCAAGTTTTTCAGTAGTAACACGAACCATTTCTAGGGAACTATCCATTAAAGTAATTTCAGAGAATAAATCCTTAATTGCAAAACTCAACAAACCTGTACCTGCTCCATATTCAAGGGCTTTTGAGTTTTCTTGAAATACTATTATTTCACGCAATTCTTTTGCAATAGCTTCTGATCTTTTAATATGCAATTGATTTTTATCCCAATCTTGTGCAGCTGAATCGAAAAAGTTTTCCATAATATTATTTTAAAACTTGAATTTACTTAGTTTAGTTTATCTATTTTACTGTTGTTATTATCTCAAATATTGGTTGACTAGCGATTGTTTTCTTTACTTTACAAAATTGTGCTGCACCTATTACAGCATCCTTGTATTTATCAGGAAAATCATATGGCAATTGAATCTCTATTTTGAATTTTGTTGGCAAGCCAGTTTGCTTATCATATTCAGCATGTTGTATAAGTTTAATGTTATCTGTTGAGATTTCTCTTTGATTGCAAAATGATTTAACATTTATTCCAGCACAAGTGCCAATTGAAGCCAAGAATAATTCATAAGGAGAAGGAGCGGAATTTTCACCACCATCTTCTACTGCTTGGTCTGTTCTTATTATATGACCGCGGATATGAGCACTTACTACTTTTCCACTACCGAATGTTATTTCCATATTATTTTTGATTTAAATTTATTAATTCATCTTTTCCAAAATGAGTACAACCGTAACACTTTACATGATTTTCAAGTCCTTCAATTAATCGGAAACAATTTTTACATTTATACCAATCTTTATCAAACTCAAAATTCCCACCTTCAATAATAATTGACTTACCTTCTACAAAAGCTTTAGCTATTTTTATTAAAGCACTATTATAAATTCTAGTAAGTGTAGGGCGCGAGACTTCCATAAGATCTGCTGCTTCGTCTTGAGGGAGCAAGTCGTAATTCACCAGCTTTATGGCCTCATATTCATCATATTGCATTAACATATGCTCGGTTTCACAAAAGGCAATGCCAAAAGGTTTAAATCCCTGCATTTTTGGTGGATTGCATATTTTTCTATTTTTCTGAGGTCTTGCCATTAAATAATAAAAATTAGAAAATCACAAATAAATAATATCACAAAAGTAATGAACCTACGTTCATAATCAAAATATTTAACAACTATTTAAAAATATTTAAGATTTAATATGATTATCGACAACATAATTTTTCAAAAAATTCTATCCACTTATTAAATTACTGGAAATTTTAATTGCCATATTTAAAAATAAAATCTATTAAATTCATAAATAGAATGAAAATAAGTTAAAAACGTTAGACACTATAAGTAATTAAGGCACTTTTCCCAAAGGGATGCCTACGGCAAAGTATTTTTTTAATATCTTTGCGCCTCACAAAAAAATTACAATGATTGCAGTTGACGGACTTACAGTAGAATTTGGAGGCACTTCGCTTTTTAAAGATATCTCATTTGTAATAAATGAAAAGGATAGAATTGCTCTTATGGGAAAAAACGGAGCAGGTAAATCTACTTTATTAAAAATTATTGCTGGTGTTAGAACAGCGTCTGGTGGTCGAGTTTCATCACCTAAAGACACCGTTATCTCATACCTTCCACAGCATTTAATGACAGAAAATAATCGAACAGTATTTGAAGAAGCAGCACAGGCTTTTGCAAATATTTTTGAAATGCAACGCCAGATTGACGATTTAAATAATCAATTATCTACACGTACCGACTATGATTCTGAAGAATATTATGCTTTAATTGAACAGGTTTCAACCATTAGCGAGAAATTTTATACCATTGAAGAAATTAATTATGATGCAGAGGTTGAAAAAATACTTTTAGGTTTAGGTTTTCTTAGAACAGATTTTACCCGTCCAACAAGCGAATTCAGTGGTGGCTGGAGAATGCGTATTGAATTAGCAAAAATACTTTTACAAAAACCAGATTTAATTCTTCTTGATGAGCCTACAAACCATTTGGATATTGAATCGGTTCAATGGCTTGAAGATTTTCTTGTAAACAGTGCAAAAGCAGTTATAGTAATTTCTCACGACAGAGCATTTGTTGATAATATAACAAATCGCACAATAGAAGTAACAATGGGAAGAATATATGATTATAAAGTCAATTATTCAAGCTATTTACAGCTCAGAAAAGAACGAAGAGAACAACAGCAGAAAGCGTTTAATGAGCAACAGAAAATGATTGCCGAAACTCAGGATTTTATTGATAGATTTAGAGGCACTTTTTCGAAAACTCTTCAAGTGCAATCTCGGATTAAGATGATTGAAAAATTACCATTACTTGAAGTTGACGAAGAAGACACTTCTGCATTGCGTTTAAAATTCCCTCCTTCTCCACGTTCTGGAAATTATCCGGTTATTGTAAAAGAGTTATCGAAAAGTTACGATAATAATATAGTATTTAAAAATGCTTCGCTAACAATAGAACGTGGTGAACGAGTAGCATTTGTAGGAAAAAACGGTGAAGGAAAATCGACACTTGTAAAATGCATAATGGGCGAGATTGATTTTGAAGGTGAATGCATACTTGGACATAATGCATTAATAGGTTATTTCGCACAAAACCAAGCATCAATGCTTGATGAAGAATTAACAGTTTTTCAAACAATTGATAATGTTGCGAAGGGTGATATACGATCAAAAATAAGAGATATATTAGGTGCATTTATGTTTGGTGGCGAACATTCTACAAAAAAAGTAAAAGTGCTTTCTGGTGGAGAAAGAACCAGACTTTCAATGATTAAACTTTTGTTAGAACCTGTTAATTTTTTAATTCTTGATGAGCCAACAAATCACCTTGACATGCGAACAAAAGACATTCTAAAGGCCGCATTAATGGATTATGACGGCACTTTGATATTGGTATCACACGATAGAGATTTTTTAGGTGGTCTTGTTAACAAAGTGTACGAATTTGGCAACAAACAGGTAAAAGAACATCTTGACGATATTTATTCTTTCCTTGAAAAGAAGAAAATGGAGAACCTAAAGGAACTTGAAAGAAAAAATCAAAAATAATTTCACTCAAGGGTTATTTAAATGCTAGTCATCCTTCGGGTATCTCAAGACAACAGCAAAAGCAGTCACACTGAAGCTCTCGAAGTGTGAATTAGCAGCATTCATGTCATCCTTCGAGTGCCTCAGGATGACGATTTAAGTGCCTCAGAATGACGATTTGAGTGCCTCAGGATGACGATTCGAGTATCCCCATTAGGCCAGTGCAGAGTATAATGATAAGAATACTAAAACTTACAAGCAAGACAAAGCATCAACTTTACAGTTACACTGATGGTTTTTCCTGAGCCTGACGATTGGCTAGTAGTATTAACTAACAGCTTACTAGTCATCCTTGAGTATCTCATGACAACAACACAAGCAGTCACACTGAGGCTCTCGAAGTGTGAATTAACAGCATTCAAGTCATCCTTCGAGTGCCTCAGGATGACGATACGAGTGCCTCAGGATGACGATACGAGTGCCTCAGGATGACGATTCAATGGCACCTTGATTACGATTCTATTTAACAAATCATACTACAATACTGTCACTCTGAGGTTCTCGAAGAGTGATATCAACTATAAAAATAAATTCTATTTTTGTTTATTAAATTTTCTAAAATGAATCTATTAAATGTATATATTCTTAAATGCAATGACAATTCATATTATACCGGTGTAACAAATAACATTGAAAGAAGATTATACGAACACGAAAATGGAGTAAACACCACTTGCTACACTTTTTCAAGAAGACCGCTAATGTTAGTTTGGCATTCAGAATCCATGGATGCAATTCAAGCGATTGAACTAGAGAAACAAATAAAGGGTTGGAGAAAATCTAAAAAAGAAGCATTAATAGCTGGAAATTGGGATGAGTTAATAAAACTAGCTGCTATAAGAAAAAATAAAATTAAGTAAAATATCCCCGTCATCCTTCGAATATCTCAAAAAATCAACACTAACAGTCACACTGAGGCTCTCGAAGTGTGAATTAACAGCATTCAAGTCATCCTTCGAGCGCCTCAGGATGACGATACGAGAGTACCTTTATTACGAAATGATGGCCTCAGGATGACGATTCGAGTATCCCCATTAGGCCAGTGCAGAGTATAATGATAAGAATACTAAAACTTACAAGCAAGACAAAGCATCAACTTTACAGTTACACTGATGGTTTTTCCTGAGCCTGACG
>CAILUD010000007.1 GCA_903837285.1 uncultured Bacteroidota bacterium
TCTTTCTGCTTATGGTAAAGGGATGTATTTTGTAAAATATACAGATGCTAAAACCGGAAAATCATGGACAGAAAAATTGATTGTTAAGTAATCAATCAAAAATAATTAAGAAAAGGGCATTCAGAAACGGATGCCTTTTTTATTTTCCAATATTTCGTTTAACTTTTACAAAGTTTTATCTTGTTTAAACTTAATAAAATGATTTTAAGTGTATTATGTAAACAACTATAACTTTGTCAAAGTTAGCAATATCAGTAACTTATAATAGTTTTACAAAGTATTGATTTTACTTTTCTTTATAAATTAAATTGACTAATTTATTGAGATTGGATTTATTTGAAAAGTTTTCGGAAAGTATTTCCTTCCTTTTTTGCACTTCTGCATTGTTGAATTCCAGGTTGAATAATTGTTTTACAGCTATTTTAAGCTGATTATCAGTATCCGCAATACTACATAGACTATGCAGATTGGTGCCTGCCAGCATTTTGCTGTTAACTAAACAATACCTTCCCCGATAGAGCGTATTTAGCAGTTTGAGTTTAAGACCGGTTGCCTGAAATGTAAGTAAAATATTAAGTTGTGCTTCACTTATTAATTCGTTCATACTATCATCATCGGGATTGGCAATAAGATTGATATGCTGATACGTTGAAATTAGTTTTTTTAGTTTGTCTGAAGGATTTAATCCGGCTATAATGAATGGAATTTCAACATCGTTAAATATGTTCTCTGTTAAATATGTTGCAGCCTCTTCGTTTTCGGGTACTGATAGATTGCCATGATAAAGAACATAATTTCCTTTTCCTTGCTTTAAAATAATTTCTTCATTGGAGTGAAAACTTGGTAGATAGATTACCTCGTTTTCAGGGAACTTATCTTTTAAATATTCAGCATCACTCTGTGAAACAACAAGCATTAAACTGGCATGTTTTAAAATGGATTGAAATATCCTTAACTTAAGGCTTGCAATCAGAAAGTACATTCGTTTGAATAAATTCTTTTCCGATCTGAATAAATGAAAGTAGTAATGATGCTCAATATTGCTTTCGCGATAAATTTTTATGCGATCTGCAAGGCGTTTGTCATTCAGATAATAGCAACTGTGTAATCCTTCGAACAATATGGGATGTTTATCTTTTAGTAAATTACTTAGTAATTCTTTTGATTTGCGGCTCTTAACAATATAAGGTGCAATGCTTAATGCAGATAATAATCCGGTTTTCCGATTGTAATAATAGATTTCAGCACAAAGTTTATTTAATGCTTCCGGAATTTCCCTTCCGTATTCAAAACAGTGCAGATGTATTTTAATGCCAGCAGAATGTAATGCTTTTATTTTGTAGAAAACATCAATAACCCCTCCATAATTGGGAGGAAAAGGTATGTTAAAAGAGATGATATGCAAATGGTTTTCAGGCATTGTTTATTTTAAATAATAGGGTGCAAAATTAGTAATATTATTCAAGATAATAAGTTGGTTGTTTTATTATATTAAACGTTTATAAGCTAAAATCTGTTAATCGTCTTATCGGGACTTCTAAAAATTGCTTTTTCTTCGTTGAACTTCAATTTTTAAAATTATTCACAAGTTTATTGATTTTTTAAATGTGTTCAAGATAACGCTTCGCTAAGTTCTCTTTTACTTTAGTAAACTGCGGTTTTACAAATCTTGTTAGCCTCAAAAAATCTAATTTTTAGAACCCCTTTTATGATAATCAATGTGATAATATTAAATTGACTGAATTAAAGATAAATTTTTATTCTTTTTCCAATTGCTTAATGGATACACTGGCATTTGAAACAGAAAAAGGTTGTTTATAAATATTCCAAAGATATGTATTATATTTTGTTGATGTTAAAGGCAAATTTGTTAAAAGTTGCCCGTTATGATAGTGTTTTGATTTTCCTTTCCATTCATTTTTAATCCAGTTTAATGGAATGTATTCGTAAGCTGTATTATTGCCGGCACTATCCGATACACTTAATACCAACCATGTTTCGAATGGAGCTGTTGTACTTTCAATATCCATATCGTATTCAAAAAACAAATTTGTTTGCAATAGTGTATCTAAATTTCCTTCAAGCAGATTAAAATATTCATCGCTGATAATTCCATTGGTCGAAATTCCTTTTTTTTCTGCAATGGGAAATCTTTTCAATTTATTTTTACGTTCAAGTAAATGATAGCCGGAAATTTTGTCAAAATCTATTGCGTTATAATATAGGTTCCATATTTCAAACTGATCCCTTTTAACAACCAGAAAATCAGGTATTATTGAAGGATAATCGGTATCATGACTTTTGCCAACATTTCCTCCATAAAGATAATTCTGATAACCAAGTACCAGTGTTCTGCCAAAGTAAGATCCAACGGTAGCAACTTCTGTCATGGATTCCGATTTATGCTTTATCGTTTCATAAAAACGATAAGGTACACGATCTTCTTTGTAAACTGCAATATGTGTGAGATTTGAAGCATAAGCAAAATGGAGTGGTATAAGAATCAATGGCAGTACTATCCATGATAACAGCTTGTAATTTCTGTTTTCTGCAACAGCATCAATCAGGAAAAATATGCTCCCAATGAAAAAATAATAGAAGTAAAATCCTGATCGGTCCTCAGGGAAATTAACAGCAAAGAAATAATCGAGAAGAAATACAGTAGCAATGTTTCCAATAAGGAATACAGGGAAAATCAAGGCAATATTACTGAATATTTTCATTGATTTTTGCCTGTAAATTATATAAATTGCCAATAATACGATGATGATAAAATAACTAAAAATGAAAAATCGCAGCAGATAGGATTGATTATCAAACAAAGCTTTCATTAAAGAGGTAATGGTAAGCATCCAGAAACCGTCATGCGTTCCATAATATAATGCACCTGCTTTTTGCAATGCAAAAGAATACACAGCAAAGAAAGCAATAATTAATATTCCTGCTAAAACGAATATTGATTTCAATAGTTTTGCTTTTATTGATTCGGTTACAGTTAAAATAGAAATAGCCAAAAGTCCCAAAACGATTAATGCAGTTATCAGCAAAGATAAATTGGCAGAAACTGCAGCGACGATATAAAAGATAGTAAATAGATAATCCTTTGTTTTATGATATTGCACTGCTTTTATCAGATACCATAAGCAACCCAGTAACAGTGCAAACGACATACCATAACCTCTGCTGAGTGCCATAAATTCAACAATGGAATGAATAAATAAAAGGCTAAACCAAAATAGGAGAGACAGGTATTTGTTTTTTAAAGAAGTTGCAATTTTATATGCAAAATAGCAATATATTGGTACAAAAAGCAGGTTCGCCATTCTTAATACAATGGGAGAATAACCGAACAGTTTATAAAAGAAAGCGGTTAATAACGAATTTAGTACGTGATTATTAGCGGCATTAAGATCCATATTGAACAAAAAGGGCAGGTATTTACCTGGATTTATATAATACCAGTACGACATAATTTCATCATGCAGAAATGGTATCATAATTGCCCTAAGGATAAGATATATCCAAAATATAATTGAAAATGCTAATCCGGTTTTGGTATTTAATTGCAATAAGTTGGATAAATTGAATAAGGCTAATTTTTTCATCTTTCAATTGTTAATTGATTTGTGCAAAAATACATAATAAGTTAATATGGTAATGGATTTTCAGAAATTGTAATAATCATATATCCGCAGACTTTATTCTATTAGCCACAAATTACACGAATTTTATAAAAAGTTAAAATCTTGTAAACAACTAATAAAAATCAGTTTAAATCCGCGTTTATGGAACGTATCCGTGTTATAAGCGTTATAAAATGAATTCCGGATTAGAGAAGTTCACTGAAATTTCTTTTTTCTTTTTCTTGTCCTTTTTCCTTGACGAAAAAATACTAAAAAGTCAAGACTGCAAAGCATTTACTGCAAAACTACACCTTTAAAAATGCCCGCAATCCAAGCCATAACGAGTTGGATTTTTTGTTTTGAATTTACTTTTCGTTGTCGTTATTCGTGGATTGCTTAACGCAAATGGCTCTCGCTATTTTTAAACGCTTGTTTTGTGACGTAAATGCTTTGAGGTCGATCTTGCTTCGTCGCAGATCAGACAACCCCA
>CAILUD010000008.1 GCA_903837285.1 uncultured Bacteroidota bacterium
AAATTCATTCCATGGTAAATCAACCAGCAACTGTAAATAATTTACCTGCACAGAATATTCTGCAGCAGAAGGATTCATTCTTTTAAATTTTTCGAGCTCTTTGTTAAATATTTCTGCAGTTTCTTTACTCCATTTTTTTTCTGCAGCTTTTTTCTTCATTTCTTCTACTTCCTGCTCAAATGGATTTCCACCAAGTTCTTCTTGTATGGTCTTCATTTGTTGATGAAGAAGATATTCTTTCTGCTGCTTATCTAAATCGGTTTTTACTTTTGACTGAATATCATTTTTAAGCTCAAGCATTTGAACTTCTTTAATCAGCATTTCCAGTACCTGCATTCCGCGCTCTTTCAGATCATTTATTTCTAAAAGTTTTTGTTTGTCGGCAAGCTTTAAATCACTGTTAGAACAAATAAAATTGATAAGAAAATATGCATTCTCTATATTACGAATAGCAAATGATGCCTCATTGGGTATATTGTTAGAAAGCTTAACAATCTTTAATGTTAAGTCTTTTAGTGAAGAAACAATTGCGTTATATTCTTTATCTGCTTTTTTAGGACGGGTTTCTGCTATTTTTTTAACTTTTGCAGTAATATAAGGTTCGTCGGAAATCATTTCTTCTATCTCAAATCTTCCACGTCCCTGAATAATTACAGAAGTAGATTCATCCGGCATTTCAAGAATCTTAATAATCTGAGCGTAGGTTCCAACTTTGTGTAAATCTTTAAACTTAGGATCGTCAATCTGAGAATCTATTTGCGAAACCGTTCCTAAAAGCTTATTGTTTTTGTTAGCTTCGCGAATAAGCTTAAGCGATTTATCTCTTCCAACTGTAATTGGTATTACAACACCCGGAAAAAGCACAGTATTTCTTAAAGGTAAAATAGGCAGATTATCAGTATCGCCTTCTTCATTCTTTATATCATTGTCATCATCAACTATAATTGGGAAAAAATCCGGATCATCAGGAGATTGAGATGCAAAATTGTTTAATATTTCTATTTTATATTTAGAATCCATAATTTACAGTTCTTTAATTTAAGCCATTTTGTCAGACAAACATATTTTTTTATAATGGCAGATTATAAGTCAATTTTAATGCCACCGGCAAACCAACTAAATAGCAGCACATTACTCTGATTGCAATTGTCTGTATTTTTCTGTGTATTCATGTATCCAGGCTAATATGTTAACTTCAACTTCATTTAATTCAATTCCTCTGCGTGTAAAAACAATTTTAGCAACTTCTAAAGATTTATTTAATTGATTAGTAGTATAACCTGTAGATGGGCCGCCCCATGAAAATGAAGGAATAAAATTTCGGTGAAAACCTGCACCAAAAAGATTTGCCGATACCCCTACAACTGTTCCAGTATTAAACATTGTGTTAATACTGCATTTAGAATGATCGCCCATAATTAAACCTGCAAATAACAGTCCTGTATTTGCAAATTGTTTGCGACTATAATTCCACATTTTAACAACCGCATAATTATTTTTTAGATTTGAATTGTTAGAATCAGCACCTATGTTACACCATTCGCCAATAACAGAATTCCCAAGAAAACCATCATGCGCTTTGTTAGAATATCCAAAAATTACTGAATTATTAATTTCTCCACCCACTTTAGAATATGGACCAACTGTAGTTGCCCCATAAATTTTCGCACCTAATTTTACTGCACTGTGTTCGCATAAAGCAAATGGTCCGCGAATATTACTGCCTTCCATTACCTCAGCATCTTTTCCAATATAAATACTGCCATTTGTTGCATTTAAAGTAGAACATTCTATTACAGCACCTTCTTCAATAAAAATATTTTCAGCATTTATTAATTGATTAGTATTACTTGCTTTTTGAGATTTACGACCTTTAGTAATTAGCTGAAAGTCTTTTTCCAACTCTGTTCCATTTTTTGAAAAAATATCACAAAAATTAGATAAATATGGAGGCATCGAAATTTCGCTCGTTTTACAGGAATTTTTTAAAGTATCTAAAAATTCATTAGTTTGATTTTTTCCCATTCTTGCAATCAAAATTCGCCCTTCGTTAATATATGCCATATTTTCTGGACAAGAAAGTGCTAATTCAGAAATTTCTTTTTCAGGAAGCAAACAACTATTAATAAGCAAATTTTCATTTTCAATATTTAGTGCAAATTTTTGTCGCAAATGTTCTCTTGTTGAAAAAGAAATTTTACTTGAAGTTATTCTCTCCCACTTTTCGCGTATAGTTAATATTCCAATTCTAATCTCAGAAACTGGTCTGGTAAAAGTTAAGGGAAGCAGTTCTTCCCATGCATAGTCATCAAAAAGAATTATATTCATAGCAAATATATTTATAGCAAACCTAAGGGATTTTTATGGGATTTGAAATAATTTAACCCCTAATCTTTATTAAAAATTTTTAGTTTACTATTTATGAAGTTAATATTTAAGCAATAAATAATAAAACCCTCCGTTCTAAATTACCGAATTTTATAATTTTTAATGATTACAAAATACATTAAGGATTAGTTATATTTGAACTTTAATAATTAGTTTAATGAAGCCCCTGTTAATATTTTGCTTATTGCTTTTAATCACTGCATTATCAGCTTTTTCACAAATGGGTGGAGCAGGTGTATATCAGTTTTTATATTTAACAAATTCGCCCAGAGTTGCAGCACTTGGAGGTAATAATATTACTTTAGATGAAAGCGATCCTGCATTGGCATATCAAAATCCTTCACTGCTTAACGACAGCATGGATAAACATCTTGCGCTAAACTATGTAAATTATTTTTCTGACATTAATTATGGTTATGTAGGCTATGCCTTTAAAGTTCCAAAATATGGCGATGCTTCAATAGGAATTCACCATATTAATTATGGAAAATTTGATGCTGCCGACGATGCCGGTGTTATTTCTGGAAAGTTTTACGCAGCAGAATATGCATTTAATTTAATGTTCAGTCGTGCAATTGATAGTTCGTTTCGTGTAGGAGTTAATTTAAAACCTGTTTATTCAGTATTAGAACATTATAAATCTTTTGGTTTAGTTGCCGATGCCGGAATTTCTTATACAAATAATAAAAGGCAACTAACAGCAGCTTTGGTTTTAAAAAACTGTGGAACTCAAATTAAATCATACGATGGCCGAATTGAGCCAATTGATTTTGATATTCAGCTTGGCATAACCAAGAAACTCAAGTATGCTCCTCTAAGAATTTCTGTTACTGCCCAACATTTAGAAAA
Organism: uncultured Bacteroidota bacterium; assembly: GCA_903837285.1. Classification (GTDB taxonomy): domain Bacteria; phylum Bacteroidota; class Bacteroidia; order Bacteroidales; family GWA2-32-17; genus GWA2-32-17. Next base: position 3,238 of record CAILUD010000008.1, read on the forward strand.
TTGGAATTTAACTTTTACAGATCCTCAATTAACATCTGCAAGTGCAGATCTTATTACTGGTGAGACAAAGAAAAAATCAAAATTATCTAAGAATGGTGACGAATTAATGCGCCATATAATTATTGGCACCGAAATAATTTTGTCTAAAAATTTTTATGTTGGATTAGGATATAATTATCAGCGAAGAAAAGAAATGCTTGTCGAAACCCGTCCATTTATGGTTGGAACATCATGGGGTTTTGGATTTCGCATTTCTAAATTCCATTTCAGTTACGCAAGATCTTCTTTCCATTTAGCCGGTGCTTCTAATTTATTTGCTATCAGTACAAATCTTGCCGATTTCTATAAAAAAGATACACAATAACGATTCTCTTAAAATTTTCTTGTAATTTTAGTTTTTTATTTTGCTTTGCATTTTTAAATAATTGCAAGTTTATCTATTTTTAATTTTTGTGTTTATTAATAAATGAAAGAAATAGTTATTGCAGTAGACGGATATAGCTCTTGTGGAAAAAGCACATTAGCAAAAAGTTTAGCTACTTTGCTTGGATATATTTACATCGATAGTGGTGCAATGTATAGAGCTATTACATTGTATTGTATCAGATATGGAATTATTAAAGAATCCATTGTAAACCACGAATTATTAATTCAGCATTTAAATAATATTGATATTAGATTTGAACTAAATGCTTTAACCGGAAATAATGAAACATGGCTTAATGGCGAAAACGTTGAAGACGAAATTCGAAAATCAGAAGTAGCATCAAACGTAAGCATAGTAAGCAAAATTGCTGAAGTAAGACAAAAACTTGTTGCTATTCAAAGAAGAATTGGTGAAAATAAAAAAATAGTAATGGATGGTCGTGATATTGGTACTGTGGTTTTTCCAAATGCAGAATTAAAAATTTTCATGACTGCCGATCCAATTATCAGAGCTCAAAGAAGAATGATAGAGATGACTGAAAAAGGCATACAAACTTCACTAAATGAGATTGTGGAAAACATTAAACAACGCGATTATATTGACGAAAATCGTGATGTTAGTCCATTACGAAAAGCCAAAGATGCAATTTTATTAGATAACAGCAACCTTACCCGCGATGATCAGTTAAATTGGATTATGCAAAAAGTTAATCAGTTTTAAAAATGGAAGTAGAAATAGATACCAATTCTGGTTTTTGCTTTGGAGTTGTTTATGCTATTAAAAAAGCAGAAGAAGAACTATCAAAATTCGGAAAGCTTTATTGTCTTGGTGATATAGTACATAACAATTTAGAAGTTGAAAGATTAAAATTAATGGGGCTCATAACAATTGACTACGAAGAATTTAAAAATTTACGCAATTGTTCTGTTTTAATAAGGGCTCATGGCGAACCACCTGAAACATATTTAATAGCACAAAAAAATAACATTGCATTATTAGATGCTACCTGCCCTGTTGTGCTTCGACTACAACATAACATTAAAATTGGCCATGACGATATGTCATCACAAGACGGACAAATAATTATTTATGGAAAAGAAGGACATGCAGAAGTAAATGGACTAGTGGGACAAACCAACGGAAAAGCAATTGTAGTTGGAAATGTAAATGAATTAGATAAAATTGATTTTTCGAAACCTATAACAATATTCTCTCAAACTACGCAAAATAATGAAAGTTATAGAGAAATAATTTCTGAAATAAAAAAAAGGATGGAGAAACTAAGTGGCGAAGTAGTTTTAACTTCACACGATTCTACATGCCGACAAGTATCTTCGAGACAAACCGAACTAAAGAATTTTTGTAAAAAACATGATGTTGTGATATTTGTTAGCGGTAAAAAAAGTTCTAACGGAAAAGTTCTTTTTCAAGTATGTAAAGAAGCCAACCCAAGAACATACTTTGTTTCAGAATTAATTGAAGTTGACAAAATATGGTTTAATGAATCTGATTCGGTAGGGATTTGCGGAGCAACTTCAACACCTCGCTGGCTTATGGAAAAAATTTCAGACGAAATAAAACAATTTAACTAATAAAATTATGGGAAAAATCACAAACATTGGAATACTTACTTCAGGTGGCGATTCACCTGGCATGAATGCTGCAATAAGAGCCGTTGTAAGAGCTGGAATCTATCACGGCTTTAAAGTATTTGGTATTCGTCATGGATACAATGGAATGATTTATAATCAGATTAAGGAACTTAAATCGCACGATGTTGCTAACACAATTCAGCGTGGAGGAACATTCTTAAAAACTGCACGCAGCAAAGAATTTATGACTCCTGAAGGCATGGAGATTGCATACAATAATCTTAAGCTAAATAAAATTGATGCTTTAGTAATAATTGGTGGCGATGGATCATTTAGAGGCGCTTTAGAATTTAGTAACAAATACGATATTCCTTGTATTGGCATTCCTGGAACAATTGACAATGATATTTTTGGTACCGATGACACAATTGGTTACGATACTGCTATTAATACTGTTATCGAAGCTGTTGATAAAATTAGAGATACAGCCAGCTCTCACGAACGTTTATTTTTTATCGAAGTAATGGGTCGCGATGCTGGATTTATTGCACTTAGAGCAGGGATAGCCTGTGGAGCCGAAGCAATTTTAATACCCGAAGTTGAAACTCCAATTGAAACCTTAAAAGAACATTTAGAAAATGGTTTTAAACGCAAAAAATCAAGTAATATTATTTTAGTTGCTGAAGGCGAAAAAGCTGGAGGTGCATTTGAAATAGCTAAAGCTGTAGAAAAAGACTTTAAAGATTATAGTGTTCGGGTAACAGTATTAGGCCACATACAAAGAGGTGGTTCTCCATCTGCTTACGACCGCTTTTTAGCAAGCCGTTTAGGAGTTGCTGCTGTTGAAGCGCTAATGGAAGACCAAAGAAGCATTATGGTTGGAACACAAAACCAGCAGGTTGTTTATGTGCCATTTAGCAAATCAGTTAAAGCCCATAAACCAATAGATCCTAAATTACTAGAGCTTATTGAGATTTTAAATGTTTAATGTTATAACTTTATTGTTAATTGTTTGATTAAACAAATAAAAATAGAGCTATTAACCTTTATCAGTAATCCTAATTTATCTGTAAATTGATCTCATTAAAATGCCTAAAAAACCTGTTTTTGTAGATGTGTTATTACCTCTGGCCTTGCCTGGGTATTTTACATATTCTGTTCCCGCATCATTTGAAAACATTATTAAAGCAGGTAAACGAGTAGTTGTTCAATTTGGAAAAAAGAAATTATATACTGCAATTGTATGTAATGTTCATAACAACCAACCTAAATTCGAAATAAAAGATATACTTCAGATAATTGATGCTAATCCTATAGTTAATCAATTTCAAATAACTTTTTGGCAATGGATTAGTATGTATTACATGTGTACACCTGGCGAAGTATACAAAGCAGCCTTACCCTCAGGTTTAAAACTCGAAAGCGAATCAGTTATTCTGCCCGGTGAAAACTTCATGAATCATGATGAATTACTTGATGATGAGACATTAGTTATTGATTTAATAAAAGAACATGGGAGTATTGTTATAGAAGATGTAATTAAAATTACTGAAAAGCGTAATGTATATATGCTAATAGGTTCTTTGGTTTCAAAAAGAATTATTGTTATTGAAGAATCGCTTACAGAACGTTATATTCCGAAATTTGAAGAATATATATCCATTTCTCCCGACATTGAAAATGAAGAACATTTTAATTCTATATACGAGAAACTTTCAAGATCTCCAAAGCAAGCTGACTTATTACTTATGTTTGCTGGACTATCTAAAATTTTTACATCAGATCAAAAAAGCATAAAAAAAACAGACTTTTTAAAACAAATGCCCGGTGCTGCAAATGCACTTCGCGAATTGCAAAAGAAAAATGTTTTAAAAATTCACGAAAAAGAAGTTAGTAGATTACAAAATTTCGAAGGAGAAAACACTGAATTAGCAGAATTAAATATTATTCAGATTGAAGCAATAAAACAAATAAGAGATTATTATAAAGATAAAGAAACTGTTTTATTACACGGTGTTACCTCAAGCGGTAAGACTGAAATATATATTCATTTAATTAACGAATATATAAAACAAGGTAAACAGGTTCTATATCTACTGCCAGAAATAGCACTTACAGGACAGATAATAAATAGACTAAGAAAAGTTTTCGGAAACTCTGTTGGCATTTATCATAGTAAATTCAGCGATTCGGAAAGAATTGAAACATATTTAAATGTTTTGCAGGATAATCAGATAAAGAACCCTTTTAAAATTGTGCTAGGTGTTAGGTCTTCAATATTTTTACCTTTTAGCAACCTTGGACTAATAATTATTGATGAAGAACACGAAAACACTTATAAGCAATTCGATCCTGCTCCACGATATAACGCCAGAGATAGCGCACTTATGCTTGCAAAAATGCATGGTGCAAAAGTACTTTTAGGTTCTGCAACTCCATCTATTGAAAGTTATTTTCATGCACACGAAAACAAATTTGGATTAGTTGAATTAACGCAACGCTTTCAAGATATAAAAATGCCCAACATAATTGTTGTTGACACAAAAGAGGCATACCGAAAAAAGCAAATGAAATCGCATTTCTCTCCTATTTTACTTGACGAAATAAAAAATACTATTGAAAGTGGAAAACAAATTATACTTTTTCAAAACAGAAGAGGTTTTTCGCCATGGCTAGAATGCAGTGTTTGTAACTGGATTCCGGGTTGCCGTCATTGTGATGTGAAATTAACATATCACAAATACGAGAACAAATTAATTTGTCACTACTGTGGTTTTGCAACAAATGTACCGGCTACTTGTCCTGCATGCAACAGCTCTGGAGTTACAATGAAAGGATTTGGCACCGAAAGAATTGAAGATGATTTATCTTTAATATTCCCAGAATATCAAATTGGCAGATTAGATTTAGATACGGCAAGAACACGTCGAAAAATTGACCAGATAATGGAAGATTTTGAAACAGGTGTAACACAGATTTTAGTTGGAACCCAAATGATTTCAAAAGGTTTAGATTTTAATAATGTTGGGTTGGTAGGAGTTTTAAATGCAGATAACATGCTTAATTTTCCTGATTTCAGAGCAAACGAACGCAGCTTTCAATTAATGGCACAGGTAAGCGGAAGAGCAGGAAGAAAAAAAGAACAGGGAAAAGTAATCATACAAACAAGTCAGCCCGAACATCCTGTAATTAAATATGTTATAGAGAACGATTATATTTCACTTTTTAACTGGCAAGTTCAGGAAAGACAAAAATATAATTATCCTCCATTTTCAAGAATGATAGAATTTTCAATTAAACATAAACAAGAAGATATTGCTCAATCAGCTGCATTTAACTTTTCAACATTATTAAAAAAACAATTCGGAAGTCGTCTTATCGGTCCCGAAAAACCGTTAGTATCAAAAATACAGACGTTATACATTCGGCACATGATATTAAAAATCGAAAGGAATATCTCACTAAATAAAGTTCGTGAATTAATTTATTTATGTACAAACGAACTAAAAACTAATCCTGATTTCAAATCAGTGATTATTGTGTCTAATGTTGACCCAATGTAGGTTACTTAGATTTTTAATATGTAATATTATAAGAAGAAATAGTATCGCTATTTGTAATAATAAAACTTCTTGTAATTACAGTATCTTCATTATTTGATTTCTGAAAAAGACATCTTATAACATAAGTTATATCTGGAATAACTTTTTCGAATAATATTGTATCGTTTGATATTCCATCAAGAATAAATGATTTTGAAAATGGAACATGTGTTATCTCAAAAGTAGCTTTATTATAAATAGTATCCTGTTGAACAACATGCAAGTTTAAATTCTTTAACTTCTTTGTTAGAAAAGTAAAAGAGTTATTTGTATATGGTGTTACCTTATAAACCAATGAAGATATTATTGTATCATTAATTAAAATTAAATCATATTTATGGTTACTCAAATTAATTGTTTCATAAGAAAACTTTCCTTCAGAATTAACTTGTATATCTTCTATCCAGTTTTGCGAGTTATATGAAGTCTGCCCTATTTGTGGATTTTTAGGATTTATATATACAATATGTAAAACTACATTAGGAACAACTTTCTGGGAATAATGATCCATTACATAACCTTCTAACAAAGTAGTTTTATTAGATTTCTTACAAGAAATTACTAGTAAAAACAAAGAAAATATTATTACTAATTTATTACTCATAGATATTTACACTTCTTAAACACAAAAATTATCAAATATTCTATTAATTGTTATATTACTTTCGTTTATATACTCTAAAGAAATAAGAAAAATTATTTTTATCACAAAATTGCTCTTCGTTTTCCACTAATTTCCAGTCTTTTTCAGAAATATCAGGAAAGAAAACATCTGCTTCAAAATCTTTATCAACCCATGTAATATATAGAGTTTCTGCAAAGGGCATAAATTGTTTATAAACAGATCCACCACCAATAATAAAACATTCTTCTTTATTCTTACATATTTCAAGAATCTCAGGAATTGAATAAACCATTGCGCAACCTGGAATTGTTTCGTTAGCTACATCGGTTAATACAATATTTTCTCTATTGGGCAATGGCTTAAACGGTAATGATTCGTAAGTTTTTTTACCCATTATAACAGGGTGCCCGGAAGTAATTTTTTTAAAATGTTTTAAATCTTCAGAAATATGCCAAAGCAACTGATTATCTTTTCCTATTGCATAATTTGAAGCAATTGCAACTATAATTGAAATATTTTTCATATTAATGTAACCATTTTTTTAAGTCACCTGTATGTCCAAAGGCAACAAGTATATCATTTGCTTCAAAAATATAATCAGGTGAAACCACTCCAATAATTTCTGGCTTAATAACAATTTGCCCAACAATATTTTTAACTTCAATATCATGTTTTATTGTTAGGATATTAATATTATATTTATGCCTTACATCACATTCTCGAATTGACAAACCTATATATTTTTGTGGGATAACTGCTTCAACAATTGCATAATCATCAGATAAATCAAGATAATCCAGCACATTTGACATATCAATTTTCTTAACAAATCTCTCAGCAGAATCTTCTTCGGGACTTAATATTTCCATTACGCCAATTGCTTCAAGTATAGTTCTGTGTATGGGCGAAATGGTTCTGCTTATAAGTCTTTTAACATTCATCTTTTTTAAGATGGCAGTTGTTAAAATTGATGCACCAAAATCTTCTCCAATTGCAACTAAAACTATGTCACTTTCATGAACTGGTATTGTTTTTAATGCCTGCGCATCGGTACAGTCAAGCATAACTGAATATGTAATTTTATCTTTTAC
>CAILUD010000009.1 GCA_903837285.1 uncultured Bacteroidota bacterium
CAATGTTAGGATTAAGCTGAAGGAAACGGTCCAGTATGGTCTGTTCCTTTTTTAAATCCTTTTACTGTTTTGATATGTTATATTTTTCTTACATAATAAAAAGATTTAAAAAAAGGGTAAGCCTATCGGCATTACCCTCTTTTGAATTGTTAAAACTCAATTTGTTTTTCAATTTCACTGATTTTTGTTATCAATGTTTCATTGATGGTTCCAACAACTTTTGCAAATACTTCGGAATTTGAAGTATTGAAGCTGTTTCCTCTATCATCAGTCAGTACAATTTTTTCACTGAATTGATGAGAACCAAAAACAAAGGATGATAGCTTTTTACGGCTTTCCTCAAGCTTTTCCCTTTTCTCAATAAGGATTTTGAGGTTTTCAACTTTCTCAATTTTCTGATCGAGAGTCAGCTCTTTTTTAGGAGGATTAACAATTACAGTTTCCTGAGTTTTAACTTCGGTTTTCACCTCAGTTTTCACTTCATTTTGCACAACTTCTGTAGGGATTGGATCACCAAGCTTGATAAGCTTTTCACCGTTTTTACCACGAAGTTCTTTAACATCGGCTAGTAAGGCTTTGCCATTACCATTGCCATTTCCATTCACTTTCTTTTTTTCTAAAGTTTCCATAAAACAAAATTTAATTGATTAATAAATAGAGATATAAAGAGAAAGCCAGGCAGAATCACAGAAAACTCATATGCAGATAATAGATTCGCGCGGTGTTCAACGAATCTGATCCATTTTGTTTTCTGTTTTTTATACATAGCTGTCATTCTTTTAAAATTTTTCATATGCATCTTAATGAGTTCTTGCGTTTGTTCTGCCATTTAAAAGAAAGCCGCAAATGACTTCCAACAATAGAGATAGTCCTTAGTGTTCAAAAAACTCAATAATGCAATTAGCATATTGTTACAATTGTTTTCTGAACACTTAGGAATATCTATTTATCTTCTGTTGTGGAGGGCATTTCGGCTTTCAACCTTTGCAGATACAAAGGCAAGCTCATTGAGATAAATAAATTTAAAAAGAGTTAACTGCTATAAAATTTCAGCAAAATGGAGATTTGAACACAGGGAAATAAAAAAAGGGCATAAAGCCCTTTTAGATATTATTTATTAATGAAAATTAAATTGACATAGTAAATTTATCATGAAGGTGTTTCATATCGTTTCCAACTTTTTTATCAAGTAATCTTGCATAAATTCTTGTCATATTAATTGAAGAATGTCCAAGCATTTTAGAAACAGTTTCAATGGGAACATCATTATTTAGTGTTACAGTAGTTGCAAAAGTATGTCTTGCAATGTGGCTCGATAAATGCTTTTTAAATTCGCATAGATCTGCAATTTCTTTTAAGTAAGCATTCATTTTTTGATTTGTTAATACTGGAAGTAAAACTTTGTGGGTTATACAATAATTGTTTTTCTGGTATTTTTCAATCAGACTCATAGTAATTGGCAATATTGGAATACTACTAAGGTTATCAGTTTTTTTGCGATTTATTTTAATCCATAAGTTTCCATCAGTTCCTGTAACAACATTCTCATTAGATAATCTTTTTAAATCGGAATGAGCAAGTCCGGTAAAACATGAAAATATGAAACAGTCTCTTACTTGTTCTAATCTTTGGAATTCAAATTTTTTATTTATGAGTTTCTCTAATTCTTCATCATTTAAATATTCTCTATCTACCTTTTTTAATGTCATTTTAAAGTTTGCAAATGGATCTGTTTTAATATAACCATTGGCTAAAGCAATACGAATAATTTTTCTGAAGTTTTTAATGTATTTCATTGTGGTATTATGAGAGCAGCTTCTTTCTGTCTTAAAGTATAACTCATAATCTGAAATAAATTTATGATTGATTTGAGAAATTCGAAGATCTGATTTTTTGTAAAATAATTTAATAAAGTTTTCGGTATGCATTAAACTGGTTTCGTATCTTTCTACCGTATCAGGTGAAAAATCTTTTCCTATTAGCTTTTTAATTTTTTCGTTATGTTCTCTATAAAGTTCAACTATGCCTTTTTCAATTTCTTCAATTCCCAGGTAACTGTTTTTTAAGTTTTCAAAATTGACCTCCTTATTATCATCTTTTAAATTATTTACATAGTTTTTAAAATCAAATCGAATATTCTCAATAAAAGTATTAACCAGCTTTGACTCTCTTGAGGTGCCAATAGCGGCACCTTTTTCGATACTCCATAAGTCTAGAGGTATTCCTCTATTTAAAGCAAATTCAGCTCTTTTACCGCCAGAAGTTAATCTTAAATAGATAGGAGCTTCTCCATTTTTTAATAGTTTAGTTCTTTTAATAAAAAACATCAAACTAAAGCTTGTCTTTTTTTCCATAATTTACATTCATTTTAAGGTTTAAAATTATAATTTATGGCTCAAAAACACAGAATGTAAAGTAATGCAAATGAGAGAAAAAGCATCAAATTCGGTGGTATGAATTTTAAAAATCTTATACCACCGCTTATACCACCGCTACCCTTCCGAAAAAGGTGGTTTTTTAGGTGGTTTAAGTGAAATGAAAAACCCTGACTTCTTTCAAAATCAGGGTTTTGCTTCTTTTTTAAACCTGTTTCAGCGGAGAGAGGGGGATTCGAACCCCCGGTACCAATTACTCAGTACGACAGTTTAGCAAACTGTTGGTTTCAGCCACTCACCCATCTCTCCTGAAAGGTCGCAAAAGTACTAAATTGTAACCTACCAACAAAATAATCTTAAAGGAAAATAATTTATTTTATTTTTTATTACTCAATTACTGCTGAAAGACCTTTGCTTATTAAACTATCTTTCATCAATTTCAAGTAATTATAACTTCCTTTTTTTACATCACATTTACCTTTTAAATGCGTAATTAATGCACATTGCTCAGCTTGTTCGGGTAAATGTTTGCATACATCAACTAAAGACTCTATTACAAAATCAAAACTATTAACTTCATCATTATAAAGTACTAGAAACATATCTTCAGATCTTGCTTCTTCATTAAAACCATTTGATGAAGGTTTTAATTTTACTTTTTCTTTTACTGTCATTCGTTGAATCTTTAAATTTTACGTTGCAAAATTACAAAATTTATTGATTAAGTATATTTTTTGCTTCATTTACAGAAATTTTAACTTTTCCATTAAATGCAACCACAAATGCATCTTTTACACCTTCATTAATTAACACGTCACGCATTTTGATAGCTTCATCATAAGTCTTAAACTTCCCAACAGAATATACATTAGAACCGTTTTCGTCGCGCTCCTGATCTAGTCCATGATTTGAAGCCAATGCTAAAAATTGATTTACTTTATTAACTGGCACTTGCTCTTTAAACGCGCCTATTTGTACCTTAAAATTAATTGCACTTTTATCAGCAGGTAAATTATTATTTTGTTTTACTTCTACAGTCTGTTCTGGATACTTAACTTCAACCTGCTCTGTATTGGCACCTGGATTTTGCATTTCAATTTTAGTTGCCTCAACTACACTTATTCTTTTACCATTATAATATGCAGACACAAAAGCATCAGGTATTCCAAGTTGAATTATTCTGTTTTTTTCATTATCAGCTTTTTTGAAATCGGAATATTTTCCGGTAGTGTAACGAATAAATCCATAAGCCTGTTCTTCATATATTGGTGAAAGATTTTTTAAATCTTCTGAAGAAACTGGATTTTTATATACACCTATTTGTACAGTATAAAATAAACCAGAAGTTGTTGATACGTTAGTGGAATTCACTACCTGTTTAACATTATTCTGAGCAGTTGTATTATTTACCTGATTATTGTTATTATTCTGATTATTTATATTTGCATTCTGATTAACTGCAGCAACTGTTCTATTTTTAACTTTTTCAACCTCAGCTTGAGCCAACAAATTATAATTTTCATTATCTCCACCATCTTTAAGCATTCTGCGGGCATCAAATAACGAAATACGTTTTCCATCTTTATATGCTACAACAAAGGCATCGGTATAGCCAATTGGCTTAATTTGATTACGAACAATATTTGCAGCATCCTCAGAATAAAATAAGCCTACATAATACCTAACATACTGACTTCCTTCAAGTGTTTCGCCAGTTATTGGATTTAAACCTTTAAAAGCCTCATTTTTAACAGGTGCTTTGAATGCTCCAATTTGAACTTTAAATACTATTCCTTCGGGTAAAGGAACATTCATAGGAATTGGACTGGTATTGTTATAAGCATTAACTGGAAGTATTGAGAAGCCAAATCCTGTTTTATTTAACGCCTCGGTAATTGACTTATTTGAAGTGTTATTATCCGGTGGATTAACAAAATTTGTGTTTATATTATTTGTTACATTATTATTTTCAACTACCAGATTAGTTTTTGTAGCAGTATCAACAGGTGAAACATTATTTATTACTACGTTGTTATTTTGATTATTGTTTTCAATAACTGTATTTTTCACATTGTTAGAAGTATCTACAGGTGTTGTATTATTTTCTACAATTAAATTTGTTTTTGTGGTTGTATCAACTGGAGAAATATTATTTATAACTACATTGTTATTTTGATTATTGTTTTCAATAACTGTATTTTTTACTTTGTTAGCTGTATCGACTGGTGTTGTATTATTTTCTACAATTAAATTTGTTTTTGTGGTTGTATCAACTGGTGTTGTATTGTTTTCGACTACTAAATTTGTTTTTGTGGTTGTATCTACTGGTGTTGTATTATTTTCAACAATTAAATTTGTTTTGGAGGTTGTATCGACTGGAGTTGTATTATTTTCAACAATTACATTTGTTTTTGTACTTGTATCAACCGGAGAAATATTATTTACTACTACGTTGTTATTTTGATTATTATTTTCAACAACAGTATTTTTTACCTTGTTAGCAGTATCTACAGGTGTTGTATTATTTTCTACAATTAAATTTGTTTTTGTGGTTGTATCAACTGGAGAAATATTATTTAAAACTACATTGTTATTTTGATTATTGTTTTCAATAACTGTATTTTTTACTTTGTTAGCTGTATCGACTGGTGTTGTATTGTTTTCGACTACTAAATTTGTTTTTGTGGTTGTATCGATTTGAGTTTCAATATGTGTAATGTCAGCATTAGTTTTAACTATTAAATTATTGTTTTGATTATTATTTTTAGCAGGATGTTTTAATGCATATTCTTTTATTTCATCATCTAAAGGTTTTAAATTTAGGTAAATTCCATAGGCTCTTTCCTGATCTTCAATTGCTTCTTCTTCAAGCTTTATTGCCTCTAAAGCTATAACATATGCTTTACGAGCATCTTCTTTCATGAAAGCTTTTTCGGTAAGGGCTTTACCTTTTGAAAATTTTGCATTTGCATCTTTTTCTAATTGTTTACCTTGTCTGGCCTCGTTTGTATTATCGTTTAAACGGGTTTTCTTGAAATTCTCTTTATATAAATAAAAACGTGCATCATTTATACTTTCGTTAATTTCAACTGAAGTAAACTGACTAGCAAACATATTCTTTTCAACCTTTGGAATTTGCTTCTCGGCCTTCTTCTTATCTTTTGCGTTTGCAGGTAACTCAACTATTTTTTGCAGACTATCTAATTCAGCTTTAAATTTATTTGCATCAGCTATTAATTGATTTGAAATAACTCTTTTCTTTTCAACCTCATCTAGCCGAATTAATTCTTCTTCGGTTAAACTAAGTTTAGAAACAATTCTACTTGTTTTAATTCTTACAATTTCATTAACATCAACAGGCTGATTTAATACATCGAGTCTATCAACCTTTGTTAAGCCATTTGTTGAAACAAAGAACACGGGATTTACATCTGTTAGCACATCTACAGCATATTCCTGACTAGATAGTGCTTTATTCTCAAAATCTGTTGCACGCTTTAATTCCTCGACTTTTAAATTTTTATCTGTAATACTATTTGCATTCTGTTTAATTTTAATGGCTTCGGCAAAATAAAAATCGGCTTCACTTGTATATTGTTTTGCAATTGACTTATTATTACCTACATCAGGGGAAGATGCTTGAAACTGTTTTATTTGATTTTGATAAACCCTAAATTTTAAACTATCAGCATTACCATAATACTTGTATGCATTAAGCATTTGATCAAGTGCTTTTTGTTCTTTTGCATCAATCCCTTTTAATAGTTGCTGTTTTTCTTTGGTAGAAAAAGTTGCTGCTGCCTGATTTCTTTTAACTTCAATTTCTGCCAATACCTTTTTTGACTCGGCTAATAAAACATCAGCTTTATGTGTTTCGGTATTATAAGTTTTTAATTGATTCTCTTCGTCGGGATTTAAAGTAATCGCAACAGTTCTGGGAACTAAATTAGTGTCGGGAGAAACTGTATTAAAGTTTTTGTTTGCATTTAGATTTGAAACATTGTTAGCATTATTAACATTGCTAACATTATTTACAGTTTGATTTTCGGCAGTTAAATTTGTTTGAGACTTTTTAAATAAATCGATAGAATACTTTTGTTTTTGAATTGCAATTTGCTCAATGTTATCAGCTTTATTATATTCCAATAATACTTCCTCTGGCTTACCTAACAATTCTGCATCTTTGCGGACATTTGCAGCTTTTTCAAAATAGATTTCTGCTTCTTTATCAAGCATATTTGCTAATCTTATATCTGGATTTGTAAGATCTATTTTTTTATTAGCATCAATTACATCTTTATAAATAGATGCTGCATCCTGATTAGATTCCTTTGAAACAGTTGCATATTTTTTAATATACTCATCTTGTTTCTCAAGTTTTAAAATAAGTTCTTTATCTATTTGTTTTTGAGTTTTTGCATCAGCAGTTTCGCGTTTTTTATTTAAATCGTTGATTTCTGCAGTTATTTCAGAATAATTTTTTTGAACTCCTTTAAGATATTCGCGATCATTTTCAACTAAACTCATTATTTGCTTTTGCTCATTACTTAAATTTAATTGACTCTTCATTTTATATTGAGTCGCATTAAGAACTAGCTGTTCATTTGTTACAGAATTAGTATCTACCTCAGAAACTGCTTCACCACGTAATTTATCTGCATTTAATTTGCTTTGATTTCTGATTTGAGTGTTTTTTTCTACATCTTTATTCAATTCAGCAATTTGTTTTTCGATAGATGTTTTCGTAGCCTGATCTGTTGTATTACTCAAACTGTATTTCAACATATCAACTTTGGTTCTTTGGTCCCTAACTAAATTCTCATAATACTGAGAATTTAAAACTTCCTTTTGATAAGAAACAAGCTTTGAGTCTTTATTTGACGAATTCTCATTATTAAACGGGAAAACAGAATTACTATTATAAATATTTGTGTTATTATTTGTTGCAAGAGTTTTATCATTTGCTTTAGCTTGTTTTAACAAATCATCACTTTGCTTACGTTTTAACTCTTTTAAATCGTTAAGTTGAGTAATTTCATTATAGGCAGCAGCATGCTTTTTAGGATCGGTTATACTCGCCATTGCCTTCTCTTTTGAAGAAATAACAGATTGTAATGAGTCGGCTATTCTACCACTTTTCTCGGCTTGAGTATAAAGATTTTCTGGTTTTGAAGTATTACCAGACTCAATATTATTTGTAACTTTATTATTATTTTGAATATTGTTATTTGCAGTAATATTATTATTCTGTAAAACCGTATTTGCATTTTTAACATCTACACTAAGTTCCTTTTCAAATATATCTTTATGTAGCTGATCTTTGTTAATACTTTTTGTTAACACCGCTATATCTTGTGTTGATCTATTATCAGAAGTTACATTCGTTTGTAAATTCTTTAGAAACTTTATTTCATCCTGTAAATTATCACTGGCTAATTTTGACTTCTCGTAGTTTTCTTCTAATAATGAATCTTTTTCCTGATAGCTTACAAGTTGTTTGTTTTTATTTTCTAATTGTTTTGACAGTTCAGTTTTCTTTGTATTATCATTTTCGTTATCTATCTGCTGTTTTAAAGTACTTACCTCATCTTCTATACTTGAAATATCATTTTTATTAGCATTAAATTCTTTTTCATTTTGCAAAAACTCAACTTGCTTTGTATTTGCAAGGTTAGTTCTGTTTTCAATTTCATTTTCGATTGTTGTATACTTATTCTGGCTGCTACTTAATCGTTCTTTATTTTTATTTACAATATCAACCAGACTTTCATTATTAGAATTATCTGCATTACTTATAGCCTCTTTAATGTTTTTAGTTTTAGATGCATCTTTCTCAATATCACTAGCTACCTGATCTAAATTCTTTGCTAAGTTATATGCTGTTACTGCATTATTTTCAAGATTTTCTGCATCAGTTATTAAATTATAAATCTCTTGTTTTTTCTTTTCTGCTTGGTTTTGATCAGATATTTTATTTAATTCTGTTGTTTTATCGCTTGCAATTTTTCTTTTGTTATTTGCCTCATTATTTTTTTCGATAGCTGATAAATATGCTAAATCGCTTTGCTTTCTTAAATTATTAGCCTGCTCACTTACTACCTTTTCATCATTAGCAACTTCGGCACTTAATTGTTGAGTTGTTACATTTGGAGTATACGAAATAGGCTTAAATTTATATCCAGACTGATTTTGAAGACTATTGTTATTAGTATTATTTTGAGCTAACACCTGTTTATTTGCAAGTTCATTATGAAAATTTTCAGCTTTCTTAATATCAGCTAAAGTAGACACCTCGAGTTTTGATGTATTTATAATTTCGTCAATATTATTAAATTGTCTTTCTATCGGCTTTTTATCAACTACAATTTTATAAACTGAAATGTTGTCGCCCGTAGTTTCACGATTTGATGCAAAATAAGCATAAAGTTCATCTTTATCTGTAATAAAAAGATAATCATCGTAAGGAGTATTTGTAGGAAAATCGAGATTTACTGGTTTTGTCCATACTTTTGCAGTGCTATCATAAACAGATTTAAAAATATCGTATCCTCCCATACTATTATGGCCCTTGGATGAAAAATACAATGTTTTACCATCTGCCTGCAAAAAAGCATAATCTTCATCATAAGGAGTATTAACTACTGGACCAATATTTTCGGGTTTGCCCCATTTACCGAGGGAATCTTTCTTTATTTTATAAATATCCCGGCCGTTTACATTTTTATCTCCATAGCTCCCATAAAACACTTCCGTTGCATTATTTGGAAAGAATATAACATTATTTACAGTTTCTAATTTTTTATCAATTTTAGATTTAAATTCAGGTGGTTTTACAATTAATTTACCTCCAAAATCTTTTAATTCGTATGAGTAATAAAAATTATCACTTTTAATTTTCTTATTGTCTACAACAGCTAAATCGCTTATAAAACGAATTAAATCTTTTCCATTGTTGCACATTGCAATTCTGCTATCAAGCAAATATTTCTTTTTATCTGCAGGCAATGCTTTTTTGGAATAAATATCATAATTACTTAACGCTTCATCAAACTTATAACTTAAATGAAACGCTCTTCCCAGATAAAACTTAATAAGAGGATTATCGCTTTTACTATCTGCAAACTGTAAATATTTTATTGCTTTTTCAATTTGCTGGTTTGTTTCAATTAAACATACTGCATAACCAAAATTATAGTTTGG
Organism: uncultured Bacteroidota bacterium; assembly: GCA_903837285.1. GTDB lineage: Bacteria > Bacteroidota > Bacteroidia > Bacteroidales > GWA2-32-17 > GWA2-32-17. The sequence continues at coordinate 9,576 of CAILUD010000009.1, forward strand.
TTCCTTTGGGAAAAGACTTAATAACTGTGAAAACAAAGGGAGTGCTTCAGGGAAATTTTCAGCTCTAAAAAGAGTATAAGCCTTTTGTTCTAGCTCAGTTTCTTGTGCCGATTTAGCTTTATCTTGAGCTTGCAAATTAATAACACAAGAAAAAGATAAAAAACAAAATAAAATAACTACTCTAATAATCATTATAAATCCTAAATAATATAATTCAAGTTTTACATTAAAACTCAAATTTTGTTACGAAATTAAACATTTTTTAATACTAAATATCAATGCATCATATTTTTTAGTTAATAGTGCAGCAAAAAACAAGCCATTAGCGACCAAAATATTTTCTAGCAAATACAATATATTTAGAATGTTAACTCAATTTTTGATAAATAATATATAATTCAAAATATTTTACGTAAGTTTGAATACATATCAAACAATAATTCATTTAACTTATTTATAATTAATTGCAAATGAAAACCTGGTTAATGTTTTATGTCTTTTTAGGAATACTCTTTATTAATGGAGTTAGTCAAGAGGTTGAATGGAAAAAACCTATAGTTGAAAAATACACTTTAGAAAATGGCTTAACAATTATTTTAAACGAAGACCATTCGAGGCCAATGGTATACGGTATCATAGTTACCAAAGCCGGCTCAAAAAATGATCCAGCTGACGCAACAGGAATGGCTCATTATATGGAGCATATGTTATTTAAAGGCACAGATGTTTTAGGAACAACTGACTGGAGTGCAGAAAAACCATTTATTGATAAAATATTTTCTCTTTATGAAGAATTAGGAAAAACAACTGATTCCGAAAAGAGAAAAGAAATTCAACTAAATATAAATCAGGCATCTCTTGAAGCAAACAAATACGCTATCCCCAACGAGATGGATAAAGTTATTAAAAGCATTGGAGGAATTGATTTAAATGCAAATACTAGTCCAGATAGAACCGTTTATCATAATGCATTTCCATCAAACCAAATAAATAAATGGCTAGAAATATACAGTCAACGTTTTATAAATCCTGTATTTAGAGGGTTTCAATCTGAATTGGAAGTAGTTTATGAAGAGAAAAATCTTTATTCGGACATGTTTCAGTTTAAGCTTTTTGAGGAGTTCAGTAAAGCTTCATTTAAAAATCATCCATACGGTCAACAAGCACTTATAGGAACAATTGATCATTTAAAAAATCCTTCTTTAAATAAAATGTTTAAATTTTTTACAACTTATTATGTTCCAAACAATATGGCACTTGTTTTATCTGGAGATTTCGACACAAAAGAAACTCTTGAGTTGATTAAAGAAAAATTTGGAAGATGGAAAAAAACTGAATTGCCCGAGAAAAAAGAATGGAAAGAAGTTCCTTTTAATGGACGTGAATTAGTTGAAATGAAATTAACACCAATTAAAATTGGGATGCTTGGATTTAGAACAGTTCCTGCCGGCGATAAAGAAGAAATTGCCATTCAAATTTGTAACGGAATACTTTCAAATGGCAATCAAACTGGATTATTAGATAAATTAACAATTGACAATAAATTACTAGCAGCTCAAATTTTTCCAATGCAATACAATGACTATGGCGAAAATGTAATTTTGATAGTACCAAAAATATTAGGTCAGAAACTTGAAGATGCTGAAGAACTTGTAATGCAAAAAATTGAAGATTTACGTAACGGAAATTTCGATGAATGGATGGTTGATGCTATTAAAGCTGAAATGTACAAAGATTTTATGTTCGAAATGGAAAATGTAGAAAATCGTTCAATGTATTTTGCCGAATTATTTGGCCAAAACCAAGATTTTGAATCTGCTTTTTTAATGCCCGAAAAAATTATGTCGATTACAAAACAAGATGTAATAAACACAGCAAAAAAATATTTTGGCAAAGATTATCTTGCTTTCTATTCTAAAATGGGATTTCCAAAGAAAGAAAAAATTGATAAACCAGGATACAAACCTGTGATTTCAAATACAGATGCAAAATCGGAATTTACAAAACACTTAGAAACATTGCCATCAAAACCAATTGAAGAAAGATTTGTTGATTTTAGAACAGATGTTCAACAAAACAGAGTAAAAAAAGGAATAGGTTTTTATCAAACCAAAAACCCATACAATGATATTTTCACACTTACCATAAAATATGGAATGGGCGAAACCTACCACCCACTTTTAACAAATGCAACACAACTTGCAAATCTATCAGGAACAACTGAACTAAAAGTAAACGAACTAAAAAACGAATTCAGTAAAATTGGTTGCACATATAGTATAAGTAGCGACAGGGATTACACAATTGTTGAATTAGAAGGAAAAGAAAGTCAGATTAAACCCGCACTAATATTATTAGGAAAACTAATACATAACCCTGTTTGCGAACCAGAAAAATTGGACATATTGTTAGAGGGCGAAAAATCTACCCGTAAAATGGAAGACAAAGAACCTGATAACATTGCAACTGCACTTTTTAGCTGGATAAAATATGGTAACAAATCAAACTTTATTGATAGGCCAACAGTTAAAGAATTAAAAGGAATTAGCACCGATTCATTATTGTCAGTATTTAAATTAGCTACAAATTTCGAAGCCGATGTGCATTTTGTTGGAAATTTACCATTTGATGAGATTATCTCTTATTTAAAAAATGATTATCGTTTTGCCGACAGACCATCAAACTCATTAGCCCCATCTAATTTAAGTGTAACAAAATATAATGAAAACACAATTTTTCTTGTTGACAAACCAAAAGCTCTTCAAAGTAAAATTTATTTTCTTATAAACGAAAAACCATTTTATAACGACGATGAACCATATATCGATGCTTTTAATTTATATTTTGGTGGCGATTTTTCGGGGTTAGTTCTTCAGGAAGTGAGAGAATACCGTTCGTTGGCATACTCTGCTGGTGCTCGTTACTCGGTTCCTAAACAATCTGGAAAAGAAAGTCTTTTCTATGGTTTTATTGGAACACAAAGCGACAAAACACTTGAAGCTGTTAGTTTATTCGACTCACTTGTTAGAAAAATGCCTTTAAAACCAGAAAGAATAAATATGATAAAAGAATATTTAGCTCAGTCGTCTGTTGCCGAACATCCCGACTTTAGAAATGTAAGTCAATCAATTGCAAGCTGGAAATTATTAGGTTATAAAGAAGATCCTGCCAGGGTTAAAATTCCCGTTTATTACGAATTAACTTTTGATGATATTAAAAAATTCTCCGACGATAATTTAAAAACTAAACCAATGGTTATTGGTATTGTTGGCGACGCCAAAAGAATAGACCAGAAAGAACTTACTAAATACGGTAAAGTTGTAGTAATTAAACAAAAATCTCTTTTTAGGAATTAAACAAATTTAAACCTAACAGGTTTTAGAAACCTGTTAGGTTTAAATTTATTTAACCTTTTCGTCCTCAGCTTGCAAAACCTCATTATTTGAGCTCTTATAAACAAAAGCCACAATTTTAAGGTTTTTATGCTTAAAATCTTTTTGTTTTAAATTATAGAAATATGATTTAACAATTGAACTATCTTTATCTGTTTTAGTTGGATCTATTGTTACACCTAAATTTCCATTTAATCCATCTCTGTATACATGCATATGATTATAACTTGGAATTTCATTTGGGGTAACATCATAACTTTTCTGTGGTTTAATAATACTATCTTCAGTTATGCAACAATAGAACAATAAAGGTTCGGTAATATTTTCAAGAAAAGTGAGCTTAACATGAGTACAAAATGAACTATCGGTGCTGTTGTAATTATTAATTATTTGCATTCCAATTTTTGGTGATGTATTAATAACAGATTGCACAACGGTTTCCCAAGAATTCCATGGAACAACCACACTTCCATTATAATTAATTCTGTTAATCATTCCCTGAGGTAATCCTAAATCAGAAATATGAAATGCTTGATCGACAAATGTTCCTTCATCGGTTCTAAAATCATAAGTAAATAAACCATTTACATCAGGTGAAGCATAAAAATCGCTTACATGCATTGCATAAGAAACAATCGTATCGTCGCCGTATGTTGAAATTAGGTCATGTAATTTCACATGCGCTCTTGGACAATAACCACATTTATGACCTGTGAAATCTTCTACTAATACTTTTCGATAAACAATTCCAAGTGCCGGAAATTCTGGAACTGGACATTGCAATGGAATTACTTCTTCATTTTCGGTATAAGGACCTTCAATTTTATCGCAGCTAACAATAATCACCATTAGACTTAACCCTAACAATAAAAAAATATTCTGTATAATGTTTTTCATAAATATTCTTTTTTAAAAACTTGAACTTAATGCTAAAATAAATCCGTTTGATGCAGGCACACTTCTGCAAACTCCTCCCACACACATTATCCCCTGACGTTGTCTGCCATATCCAATTTGAATGCGATTACTACCTTTTGCATATGTAATAGCAGCAGTATAATAATGGAGTTGCATTTCTTTGTCTTCATTTCCATAATTATATTGATCAGATAATGAGAAAAACCATTTTGGTGCTATAGAATATTCTGCCTGTAACATTAGCCAGTTTCCCATATCCTGTTCGGTAAAAAGTGCTCCTAATTCAATATGAATGGCATTTTTATCATTTATTTTATAAAGCATATCTGCAATACCTGCATTTCCATAAACAGTGCCATGCCCTTTTCTTAACACATAAGAATTATAAATCAGGTTTTGATAAATAAAATTTCCACTAAATCTTTTCGAGAATTTTTTATTTATTTCAATATTAAAATCCTGAAAATATAATTCGTTTCCTGGCGTAAAAAATTCTGATTCATAACCTAAAGTTCCGGATACACCAATTACAGAAGTATCTGAAGGAGCCGATTTATCAATACTATTTAATCTGCTAAAGTTTATAGAAATATTTGTTCCGTATTTACCACCTAACAAAGTTGTTTTTTTAAATTTATACATTAGTTCTGCTCCACCACCCATTTCGCCGTTTGACTGAGTTGCATAAGGATAAAAATTCAAAAAAGAATAGGTATAAGATTTTGTAAGTATTGGTAAATAATTAATATTCAAGTCAATTAAACCAGCATTTCTATTTGACCGAAAAGCCATATTATCAACTCTTTTAGCATTAAGCAAAACTCCAAAACCTTTTTTTGAAAAACTTGTACTAATTAATAATGCTTCGCCTGGTTTATATATGTATAGATTATCGGCTGACGGGTCATTTATTTTGTATGCGTACTCGGTGTTAAAATTAATTGCACCTCTTGTAATATTCATTCTTGCTGCCCATGCGCCAACATTTTCGGGAAGTTTATACAATGGATCTTTATCGGCTTGATATTTACTTACAAAACTACCACCCAAAATAATCTGAGTTTTACTTTCGCTCATAAACTGCAATAATTCATTTGTATTTATTTCGCCATCAACTCCCCTAACAATGCCAGGGCCTTTATCAAAAAAGAATCTTTGTTTCCCTACTAATCCTTTTACAGAAACCCCTTTATAAATTTGATATTTAACTCTTACTCCATCAAAAGCATTATCATATCCCAATCCTTTTTCTTCATATGCTCTAAGAATTAATCCATTTCCAAACTGATCGTAAAAACTTCCGGCAGTCACTTCAAGTTCATCAGCCTTGTAAGTTAAAAAACGATATGGAATGCCATTTCCATTGTATCTGGAATCGTATCCTGACAATGTATTCATATATGCTTCGTATCTTATTCCGGCAGTAAAATTACCTTTAGAATAAGTTAAGTTAGCATAGGCATTAAGAAGCATTTTTTCAGGGATTTTTGGTGCACTAATTAAACTATCTTCTTTATAAGTTTGCATGTCAACCTGAAAATTTCCATGCAATTGACCTTCGTTATTTGTTTGTGCCTGAGAATAAATAGAAATTAAAATAAAAACAGGAACAAAAATATTTTTAAATCGCATTTGAAAAATTATTCGTTAATTTTTTCTCCTTTTGCAAGCTTCTTAATTTTCTCATAAATAAGATCTTCATCTCCTTCTGCATATGTTGTGTGCTGATAAACCACATTTCCTGAGGCATCAATTAAAAAAGTATGTGGTACATTAATTACATTAATTGCACGCTTAAAATCGCTGTTTGCATCTAATAATACAACATATTCCCAACCTTTTCCATTAACAAAAGGTGATACTCTGTTCATACTTTTCGAATCGTCGATTGAAACTGCATAAAGTTTTACACCAGTTTCGGTTTGCCAATCCTGATATTTTTCTGCAATTGCAGAAAGTTCCATTACACAAGGCTTACACCATGTTGCCCAAAAGCTTATTATTATTGGCTTTCCGTCATTTTTTATTTCTGATGTATTAAACTTTTTACCATCCATTGTTTTAACATCAACATTTGGTAATTTAAATTCATTTGTTTGAGCAATAGAATAATTAACAACAAACAAGGCAAATAAAGCAAAAAAGATTGTTTTCATAGTATTATTTTAAAAAGAAATCAGTAACCCGGTGGCAAAGATTGCTCCAAATTACTGATTTCAAAAATTAAAGAACTAAAAAATTATCTTGCTAAAACAATATTTCTAGTAGCAACATTATTTTCATTAGTTATTCTTGCAAAATAACTACCATTTGCTAATGAAGAAAGGTCTAATTGTTCATTATTAGAAACAATAGATTTTGAGTACACTAAATTACCTAGCATGTCAAAAATTTCAATTGAAGAATTTTCTGCGTTTGTTAGATACATTGTTCCATTTGATGGATTTGGAAATAAATTAATTGCAGCATCTCTCGTTGGATTTTCAAAGCCAGTAATATTTCCTGTTACATTAATATCATCAACAAAAGCATTATTTCCATAATCACTTGTTGCTCTGATACGGATCAGAACATCTGTTAAACCATTATAAGCAGCTAAATCAACAGTTTCTTGTCTCCATTCCGTAGATGTTGGAGTTGTAAATGCTGCTGTTCCCATTGCAGCACCTGTAGTAAGAGCAGATCCTGATTTAACCCATTTTTGAATCCATGTTGTACCGCAATTAGTTGAAACATCTACTTCTAATTTGTCAAGTTCTGCAGTAGCACTATATGCTCTATGTGCCACCCAAAATGTCATTGTTGAACCAGTTGTATTTGTAAAATCAGCTTTTGGCAAAATTAAATCATCAATTTTTCCTGAAGCAATGTTATAAAAATCTATAAATGCAGAACCAGCTGCTGTATGACCAGCTGTTCTTCTAGCCCAGTTTAAACCATCAGCAGAAGCATCAACTATTGCATAGTTTAATGGAGGGAAAGTTGTGCTAGTAAAGTTTTGAGTTAAAGGAGTAACTGTTGAACTTGAAAATACCGCAAAACTACTTGAATAAGAGTCATTTAACAAATTCCAATCAGTATTACCATTTGGAACACTTGAAGAAATTGTTAAAGTATGAGATCCATTCCCTGTAGAAGTTACAGAAGGAAGAGCTACAGTTGCTGTTGCACCTGTTGCTAAAGAACCAGTCCAGTTATACGTTGCAGGAGTTCCGCCATCAACACTATAAGAAATAGTTGCAGATGTAAGAGTTGTGGTTCCTGCATTTTTTAAAGTAGCAGTTGGAGCAAAAGTGCCAGTACAAGTATAAACAGGTACACCAGTAATTGCAGTAACAGAGGCATCAAATGAAGGCTGATTTACTGCCTTAGCATCTGCACTTAATACTTCTTGATTTCCTTCTGTTACAAAAGCAACAATTTCCAATTGTGGTATTTCAACACCAACACTTGTGTAACCAGCCGGTAAGGTATATGTAAAAGTTTGAGTAAAAAAAGTTCCTGCAGTAGTAGTTGGTATAGAAATTCCCCATTGACCAGTTATTAAATGCCTTAACATATGTTGATGTAAATATTTTCCATCAGAAGTAACCATTGTAGGGTTAAAAACAGAACCATTTGATTGTGGTCCTTTTACATTATTTTGACAAATAGCAACATTTAATTTATTTGTTGTTGCAGTGCTGTTTGCAGTATAATACACTTCTACTAAAACTGTTAATACACGTGTTGTATAATCAACTGTAGGGTTAATAGCAACGTTAACACATGATGTTTGACCTAAGATTGTTGCAGCATCTGCATCCCAGAAATTTCTTGCTAATGCAGTATTAGTTCCATTATCACCAGATGCAGTCATTCCATGACCAAAAGCATGTCTATTAATAGTTCCTGCTGGATAAGCAGGTACAACTGCCTGTGTAGAAAGAGCAGTACCAAATGATGTTCTGTAGTCAGGTTGACCTGAATTTGGTGCTGCAAAAGAACCTTCGTGTATTGCAATTGGAAAAAAGACTCCAGGATGAGCTACTTGAATATCATGAGCTATTTTATGTCCATCTGGACAATAGCCACAATTAATACCTGTATACTCTTCAAGAACAACCCTTTTATTCATAGGAGTTGTGCTAACAATTGTTTGAGCAATTATTCCAGTTGTGCTGAAAATCGTAGCCCCAAGAATTAAACTTTTAATTACGTTGATTTTTTTCATAAGGTAAATCGATTTAGTGTGGTACAAATATAAAAATATTTTAGTAACTTTGTAAAGTAAAAATAAATATTTTGAAGTTTAAATCAAAATAATTATGAACATTAATAAATTGAAATTTTTTAAAACCACATAATATGAAAAAAGTTATACTCTCGTTATGTTTTGTTATAATTGGGTTATCGGTTTTTTCGCAAAGTCTTCGATTTTCAGTTGGAAGTGGAAGTCATTGTACTTTATTAAATTATGGTGATACTGTAATTGTACAGGATTCAGCACATTTTGGTGAAATAATTGCTGGTGTAAATGTAAAAAATACATCTTCGAATAGTTTAAATGTAATTTGCAGAAAAAGATATGTTTACAATGTACCAGGTACTGAAAATTATTTTTGCTGGGCAGGAGGTTGCTTTCAACCTTCAACAATGGTATCACCATCTGCTTTTGCAATGGCAGCAGGAGATAGCACTACTGAGTTTACTTCTCATTACAGTCCTAATGGCAATGGAGGAATAACGGTAGTTAGATTTACTTTTTATGATTCACACACAACAAGCGATAGCGGGTATTTCTTTATTAAATATATTGGAGTATTAGGTGTAAATGACAATATTTTAGCGTATTCCATCTCTTCACCATATCCAAATCCAGCTAAAGATATTACACATATTAAATATAATGTGAATGTAAATTCTAAAGCATATATTCAAATTTATAACATCTGTGGTAAAATCGAGAAACAGGTTTATTTAACTGACAATAACGGAATTCTTGATTTGAATGTATCAAACTTACCTTCAGGAATTTATTTCTGCTCCTTAAACATTAACGGTAAAGCAGTAAGAACAAATAAACTGATAGTTTCACATTAATATTTTTGTGATATCAATATTTCAGCCAGCCTGGTAACCCCAGTGCTGGCTTTTTCTTTTATAATAGTTACTTTTCTATAACAATTAACATCATTCGGATCAATTAAAAAGATTGGGATATTTGGCTTAACATAATTTAATAAACCGGCAGCAGGATAAACATTTAAAGAAGTTCCAACTACAGCAAGAATATCTGCTTTTTCAGTTATTCTTATTGCTTGTTCCATCATAGGAACTGCTTCGCCAAACCAAACAATAAATGGTCTAAGTTGAAAACCTTTTTCGCATAAATCGCCTTTTTTTAAATCCCAGCTTTCCATTTTATAAACTAGAGAAGAATCTCCTGTACTCATCGATTTATTAAGCTCGCCATGTAAATGAAGAATATTTTTACTACCCGCACGCTCATGCAAATCATCAACATTTTGAGTAATAATTTGAATATCATAATCTTTTTCGAGTTCAGCTAATTTATAATGTGCTTCGTTAGGTTTACATTCCAATAACTGCTTTCGGCGCTGATTGTAGAAATCTAAAACTAATTCCATATTATTTTCCCATCCCTGCGGGCTAGCCACTTCTTCGATATCGTATTCTTCCCACAAACCACCCATATCGCGAAAAGTCTTAATACCACTTTCGGCACTTATACCAGCTCCGGTTAGAACCACAAGTTTTTTCATCTTTATATATTAATTTAGTTAGTTAATTTGATTTTTATTCAACCAGAGAATAAATTGAACTACCTAGAAATAAGCACACTACAGACAAACAATCTTAAAACATAGATTCTTCACTTCTCCGCCGCGGCGGACAGAATGACAAAATGTAATGAATTTTAAAATTAATGATTTTGTTAATTAGTTTATACGAAAATTCTTTATTCTACATTTTAGTTTTAATACTTTTGAAGTATAAAAAAAATAAGCATTGATTGACGAAATTACCATACAACGAATTATTGATACATCGCGCATAGACGAGGTAGTTTCGGAATTTGTAAACCTAAAAAAACGTGGTTCAAATTATATTGGATTATGCCCATTTCATAACGAAAAATCTCCTTCATTTTCTGTCTCGCCGGTAAAAGGAATTTACAAATGCTTTGGTTGTGGAAAAGCTGGAAATGCAGTAAATTTTTTGATGGATCATGATCACATGCTTTATCCTGATGCATTAAGATGGCTGGCAAAAAAATACAATATTGAAATTCACGAAAAAGAAATTTCTGTTGAGGAAATTGCAAAACGTGACGAACGCGAAAGCTTATTTGTAGCCACAACATTTGCTCATGAATTTTTCACAAACACAATACAAAAAACTGAGGAAGGTAAAGCTGTTGGGCTAGCTTATTTTCATGAAAGAAATTTTCGTGATGATATTATTAAAAAATTCGAACTTGGATATTCGCCGGATAAAGCCACAACATTCTACAATCATGCAATAAAAAGCGGCTATAAACCAGAATTTCTTTTAAAAGCAGGGTTAATAAACAAAGGAAATTTTGATTCATTTAGCGGAAGAGTAATTTTTCCAATTCATAATTTAAGTGGAAGAGTTGTTGGATTTACAGGTAGAATTTTAAATAAAGAAAAAAGTCCTGCAAAATATTATAACAGTCCAGAATCTGAGATTTTTCACAAAGGGAAAATTCTATTTGGGCTGTACCTGGCAAAAAAATCAATTGCCGAAAAAGATAGATGCTATTTAGTTGAAGGCAACGCAGATGTTGTATCAATGCACCAATCGGGTATTGAAAATTGCGTAGCCTCCTCAGGAACAGCTCTTTCTGTAGATCAAATTGCACTTATTAAGCGATTCACAAAAAACATAACATTACTTTACGATAGCGACCCGGCTGGAATAAAAGCTGCAATAAGAGGTATTGATTTGCTATTAGAAGAAGGAATGCATATTAAAGTTGTATTACTTCCCGAAGGTGAAGACCCCGATTCTTTTGCACAATCACATAGCCAGGCCGAGCTTTTTGAATTTTTAAATAAAGAAGAAAAAGATTTTTTCGCATTTAAAACTACCGTTTTATTAAAAGACGCCGGGAAAGATCCTGTAAAAAGAAGTGAAGTATTAAATGATATAGTTAAAAGTCTTGCACTTATACCAGATAATATTTTACGATCGCTATACATTAAAGATTGTAGCAGGCTTTTAAAAATTGAAGAACAACTTTTACACAGTGAGGTTGCAAAAAGAATTATTGGAAAAAGAACCGAATACTCTTCAAACGTCAGACCATCAGATATAATTGGCAATAGCCCTGAGACTCCAAAAATTTCTTCAATTATCGACGATTTTTATGCAGAGGAACAAGAATTTGAAATACTTAGATTAATTTTCTTATACGGAAACAGAGTTATTTATAAAGAGAAACAAGAAGATGATGAAATTGAGCAAACCGTAGTTAAATACGTTATTCAGGAACTAGTTAACGATGAATTAGAATTAAAAAACCTTGTAAATCATCGGATTTTCGAAATATTTTGTGAACAACTTAAAAGCTATGGATATATTGAACCCAAAGAATTAATATATCACACCGATGATGTTATTCAGGAACTTGCAGCCGACAGACTTAACACTCCATATTACAGAGCACAAATTAAAGGTCAAAGCGACTTACTGTCAAAATATTACAAAAGAATTGGCATTCTTGTAAAAACCGAAGATGCTAAATTAAAAGATAGTTTACCAAGAGTAATAATAAGATATAAAATAAAAATACTTGAACTTGTAAACAAAGACATCATCGACAAGCTATCAATGGCACAGGAAGTAAATGCCAGTCAGGAAATTATTGATGATTTATTATTACAACACAACGAAAACAGAAAGATATTACAAGAGATGTATTCCATTTACGGGCAAGTTGTTAGGTAACAACGATTACTGATTATAAATTAAAAATTCAAGCTTTTAACTTTATAGCTTTCTTACTTAAAACTTATTCTACAGTTACTGATTTCGCTAAATTTCTTGGCTGATCTACATTACAACCTCTTAACACTGCAATATAATATGATAATAACTGCAAAGGTATAACAGCTAGCAAAGGAGTAAGAGCTTCATCGGTTAATGGCACTTCCATAACATGATCTGCCAGACCTTTTATTACTGTATCGCCTTCAGATACTACTGCAATTACAATTCCTTTACGAGCCTTAACTTCCTGAATATTCGAAACAATTTTTTCGTAGGATTTATCTTTCGTTGCAAGAACAAATACAGGCATATTTTGATCGATAAGTGCAATTGGTCCGTGTTTCATTTCTGCAGCAGGATAACCCTCAGCATGTATATATGAAATTTCTTTTAATTTAAGTGCACCTTCTAATGCCACTGGAAATAAAAATCCTCTGCCAAGATACAAGCAGTTATTAGAGTTTTTATATAAATCTGCAATTTTTTGAATTTCAGAAATATCCTTAAGAATAATGTCAATTTTACTTGGAATTTCGATTAAAGCCGAAACCAAACTCTGATATTCACTTTCAGAAATCACTTTTCTCTCATGTCCCAAGAGCATTGCTATCATTGACAAAACAGTAACTTGAGCAGTAAATGCTTTTGTACTTGCAACTCCAATTTCTGGTCCAGCATGAGTGTATACACCAGCATGAGTTTCACGAGGAATACTTGAGCCTACAACATTACAAATTCCTATTACAGTTGCTCCCTGTTCTTTTGCAAGTTTTATTGCAGCTAATGTATCTGCAGTTTCACCACTTTGACTAATTGCTACAACAACATCATCAGGTAAAATTACAGGATTTCTATATCGAAACTCTGATGCATATTCAACTTCAACAGGAATTCTGGCAAGCTCCTCAAATAAGTATTCGCCAACTAATCCAGCATGCCAAGAGGTTCCACAACCAATTATTATAATTCTTTTTGCATTAATAAGTTTATCCATTACATGAAATAAACCTCCAAGATGAATATTAAATGGGTTATGCGAAATTCGTCCTCTGAATGTATCTTCAATTGCTCTTGATTGTTCGAAAATTTCTTTTAGCATGAAATGATCAAAACCACCTTTTTCTATTTCACCAATATCTAAGTCTAAATTCTGAATAATAGGTGTAATTTTTACATTCATTACTGTTTTGAATGTTATTTCATCACGACGAACTATTGCAACATCATTATCATTTAAATAAACTACTCTATTGGTATGTTCGATTATCGGAGTTGCATCGCTAGCAAAAAAATATTCTCCATCACCAACTCCTACAACCAAAGGACTACCTTTGCGAGCAGCAATTATCATATCTTCTTCATCTTTGCAGGTTACTAAAATACCATACGCTCCAATTACTTTTGTAAGAGCTAACCTAACGGCTATTTCGGCAGTAACCTGACCTTTCATGTAAATGTACTCAATTAAATTTACAAGAACTTCGGTATCAGTATCGCTAGTAAAAGTATATCCACGATCTTCTAGTTTACGTTTTAATCGCGAATAATTTTCAATTATACCATTATGAATTATAATAAATAATCCATTCATCGAAACATGCGGGTGAGCATTTATATCGTTAGGTTCGCCATGGGTTGCCCACCTTGTATGGCCAATACCCACAGTTCCCGAAATATCCTTACCAATTACATAATTTTCTAAATCAGATACTTTTCCTTTGCATTTATAAACTCTGCTTTCGCCATTTAAAAGAGCAATTCCAGCAGAATCATAACCTCTGTATTCTAATCTTTTTAATCCTGCCAAAAGAATTGGATATGCATTTTTAGGTCCTATGTAGCCAACTATTCCGCACATAATAATAATATTAAGGTTTCAAGTATGTTATGGATAATCTCATGCCATTATTTACACATTTTGGTCCTTTTACAATTAATCTATTTGCACTTACTCTGTTATCGCTAACAAATAGTGCTAAACCAAAATCGGTTCTTGTTTGATCAACAAGCTGCTGAGCATATCTGGAAATATTAAATCTGTATGTTTTATCACTTTCGTTATAACTTCCGCCAAAATATGAACTACCTACAAAATAATCAAGTAAAAAATCATAAGTACCAGATGAATTATAGCTAACTAAAAGTAATTTTGCGGGAGTTTTATACATTGTTGCGTCAAAATAATTTTCAACAGGAATAATTAATTCAGCTTTAACAATTGCAATTGTAGCTGAATCCTTTAAAGTTGAAAGGTACGGAATTTTAATTTTTGCCATTAACCCCGACATACCCTGTAAATATAACAATGTATCTGAACTCAAAGAATCTCCAATGGAAGTACTTAATGATGGAACAACAGTGCTATAATTATGTTTAAATAAATTTACTCTGGCACAATTCGAATTAATTGGGAAATCGAATTTTAAACTAGTAGTATCACTATTAGCATGATAATACATTGTAATTTTTGAATTTATGCTTAACAAATCGTAATAAATTATTGCACCACCTGATGATATACTATCTGTTTTAATATATAGACCTTTAAAAAATTTTATAAATTCTTCGTTTGTAGATAAATTAGTTGAAGTTGCAGCAAAAAACTTATTAGCAAGACTACTATCTAACTTTATAGCAAGCGGTTCGCCACTTGGCTTAGGATTATAGCTTTTTGTTGCTAACAATGTATTATTAAGAATATACTGAGACGGATTTAAATTAGAATAATAAGAAGAATCTATATAAAGATCTTTATCCATTTCATATACAGAAATTGTTTGGGTGGTATTAGTATCTCCATAATAACTTCTATAGTTCACATATAAAACTATTGAATCTGCAAAAGGTGCAGTTCCAAAACTCACATTTGAAGTAGAAAGGCGAATCTGAGTCATAAAAGCTGCATCGCTTCTACCAAATAAAGGATCTGTATAAGAGCCTAACAGAGCATAAGTTCTTTCATCTGTAGAAAGAGAATCTTCCCTAACAAAATATGCTTTAATAGTTGAAGTATCTAATGAGATTCCGTTAATTTTATCACTATCGGGTTGTAAATCTAAACCCAAAGTGGTTGGATCTTTTTGGCATGAAAAAAACAAAACCGCTAATAAACTAAAACCCAATGCTAATTTGCTGTTCAGTATTGATTTCAACTTGATTTATTTATAGTTCGACACAATTAGGAGCTAATACACTATCGTAAAAATCAGAATATGAATCAATGTAATGTTCGGGGTCTTTATACTCGAGTATGGGTTTTTCGGCTGTTTTAAGATATTCTAATACTTTAGCGTTAATTTTTTGACTTCCAAGAATTACTCCATCAGAAAGATTAATTGCAAGTTTCATTAAATTAACATAATCCAATGAAGACATTACCTGCATATCTTTTTCTGAAACACCATCAATTATAGCTTTTTTCTTAAAATCTTTTGACAAATTTCCCTTAAATTCATCATCGTAAATAGAAAAAACTACTTTAGTATCGTTAAATAATGGGTCTTCGCGAAATGCTTTTTTAATGTAAAGAGGTACAAGTGAAGTAAACCAACCTTGGCAATGCACAAGATGTGGTGCCCAACGAAGTTTTTTTACAGTTTCTAAAACTCCTCTTGCAAAAAATATTGCTCTCTCGTCATTATCAGCATAAAAACTGCCATTTTCATCACAAACAGTGCATTTTCTTTGAAAGAAATCTTCGTTATCTATAAAATACACTTGCATTCTGGCCGATTGAATAGATGCTACTTTTATAATCAGCGGATGATCAGTATCATTTATAATAAGATTCATTCCAGAAAGACGAATAACCTCATGTAATTGATTTCGTCGCTCGTTAATATTACCAAAACGTGGCATGAAGGTACGTATTTCACGACCTTTTTCTTGAATTCCTTGCGGAAGGTAGCGTCCAATAGTGGACATTGGGGTTTCAGGTAAGTAAGGGGTAATTTCCTGAGCTACAAACAACACTCTCTCTTTTTCCATGTGCAGCTTAAAAGGTATTAATTAAATGCAAAGTTAAGCAAAATAATGATTTTAATCAATTCTATTATCATTTAAACTAAAAATGATTGATTTTATTTTGAAAGTAATTAAACTTTAGACTTATTTTGCACCCTCAAATTTTATAATGAAAGTAATAAATAACATTTCAGAAATTACTTCTTACTTAAACGGTTTTATAAGTACAGGTAAAAAAATTGGTTTTGTACCAACAATGGGCGCGCTTCATTTTGGACATTTAACTTTAGTAAACATTTCAAAAGAACAAAATGATATTACCGTTGTAAGTATTTTTGTAAACCCCACACAGTTTAATGATAAGCAAGACTTTGAAAAATATCCAAGAAATACTGAAGAAGATCTAAAAAAACTAAGTGAAACCGGTTGTGATTTAGTTTTTATGCCAAACGAAAAAGAGATGTATCCCGAAAAAGAATTTAAAAAATTTAATTTGGGTAAAATAGAAGAAGTAATGGAGGGCAGATTCAGACCAGGACATTTTCAAGGTGTGGCAATAATTGTAAATAAACTTTTTGAAATTGTGAAACCTAACAACGCATATTTTGGTCAAAAAGATTTTCAACAATTAGCAATAATTAAAAGATTAGTTATAATAACAAACTCAACTGTAAATATTATTTCATGTCCTATAATTAGAGAAAGTAATGGTTTGGCTATGAGTTCGAGAAATAGCAGGCTTTCAAAAACAGAATTCGATAATGCATCCATTATTTACTCTACAATAAAGCAATTATCTGACTTTATCGAAAACAATAAATTTTCTGAATTTAAATCATGGGCATTAAATAATATTAATGCAAACAACTTATTTAAAACTGAATATATCGAAATTGTTGATTCTAAGAATTTAGAAATCGTTACAAATTTAAAAAATCACGAATCAATAACTTGCTGTATAGCTGTTTTTTGCGGACAGGTAAGACTAATAGATAATATTCAGATTAATTTGTAATTTTGTGCGCTTTTAAAAAAGACAGTTAAATTAAAAACTTTGCGATGAAAATCGAAGTATTAAAATCAAAAATTCATAGAGTTTCTGTAACAGAAGCCAATCTACAATACGTTGGGAGTGTCACTATTGACGAAGCATTACTCGAAGCATCTAACATTATTGAAAACGAAAAAGTTCAAGTTATAAACCTAAATAACGGTGAAAGAATTGAAACATACGTAATAAAGGGAGAAAAAAATTCGGGTGTAATCTGTTTAAACGGACCAGCTGCAAGAAAATTTTACGTTGGCGATGTTGTTATTATCATATCATATTGTAGTCTTGATTTTGATGAAGCAAAAACATTTAAACCATGGTTAGTTTTCCCTGATACTTCCTCAAATCGCTTATTATAATATTTTGAAAAAAACATTCAAAATAATTCTAAACTTCGTTGTTTTCCCTTCTATCGGAATTCTTCTTCTTTATTTAGCGTTTAAAAATGTTGATATTGAAAAACTTTGGAACCAGCTTAAAGGAGCCAATTTTTATTGGGTAGGTTTATCTTTAGTATTAGCAGTTACAGGTTTTTACAGCAGAGCATTAAGGTGGAAAATTTTAATAGAACCTTTAGGTTATAACCCTTCTAATAAAAATACATTTTTAGCAGTGTTTATTGCTTACTTTGCTAATATTGGGATGCCTCGTTTAGGGGAAATAACACGTTGTGGCTCACTTAACAAAACCGATAATATTCCGGTTGACAAACTTTTTGGAACAGTAATTACCGAAAGAGTTATTGATTTTCTTTGTTTGCTAATTATTATCGCATTTGTGCTAGTTGTTAAATTTAAACAAGTTAGTGGATTTTTTATCGACAATATTTTCAATCCCTTATTTAATAATTATTTTTCATCTCCAAAATTTTGGATAATTTTTATTATATCTACAGTAACATTAATTGCTTTATTGCTGTTATTCAGAAAAAAGTTATTAAAAGTATCATTAATAAAAAAAATGGTTAGTTTTTTTACTGGGTTGACTTCTGGTTTAAAATCTGTATTTAAAATGAAAAAAGTTGGATTATTCTTTTTTCATACAATTTTAATATGGGCAATGTATATTCTAATGACTTATGTTGCATTTTTTTCAATAAAAGAAACATCTAATTTAAGCTTCTTGGATTCAATTTTTATTCTTACAATAGGAGGCTTGGGTATGTCGGTGCCAGTAACTAATGGATTTGGCGCATATCATTGGATTGTAGCACTAGGTATTAATATGTTACTTGGCATTCAACTAACAGACATATCTAATTCACCTGGATTATTATTTGCTACAATTTGTCATGAGTCTCAAACACTTATGGTATTACTACTTGGGCCAATAGCTTTATTTATGGTGTTTTTTGCAAAAAAGAAGAAAACCTCTAGTATTTAAAACTTAATTATGGAAAAACTTGACATAATAAAATCGAAAATATATAGCAGTTATACCGATATAGAATTCTTAAAAATGCTTGCTTTTTTAAATTTTAAAAACAAAAATATTGTATTTACAAATGGTTGTTTTGATATAATTCACCGTGGTCATATTGAGTATTTAGCACAATCGGCACAACTTGGCGACAGTTTAATTATTGGTTTAAATAGCGATGAATCTGTTACTAAATTAAAAGGCACTAACCGACCAATTCAAGACCAACAAAGCAGAGCTTTAATATTAGCTTCAATGCAATTTGTTTCAGCTGTAGTAATCTTTTCAGAAGAAACACCTTATGAATTAATTAATGTAATTAAACCCAAATTTCTTATAAAAGGAAGCGACTACTCTATTGAAAATATTGTTGGAAATGATATTGTAATTGCAAACGGAGGCGAAGTAAGAACTATTGATTTTATTGAAGGATATTCCTCGTCTTCAATTATTAATAAAATATAAACAACTTCAATTAATCCTTAAATTTAAAATTAATGAATTTAAAATTTTGTGGATTTAACAAAAAAATGTAGATTTGTTTAAAATTCAAAAAGTCATGAGAGTTAGAATTTTATTTATCTGTTTAATAATTGCTTCTTTTACATTTTTGGGATGTAAAAAATCGAAACAAAATAAGCTTACAGGCTCATGGGAGTTATTACCACAAACTGAAGCTCAACAAAATCAAAAGATTATTTACAAATTTGATTCAGACAATAAATTATATAGAACAAACGATACAATTGTAGATACCGCTGATTATGAACTTAAATCTGATTTTACTAAATATTATGTAGTTATTAGAAACTTAGATGAATGGTCAGACGCTAACTACTATATTGAAAAATTAAACAGAAAAATTCTTGTTTTGCAATGTCAATCACCATATTTGCGCAAAGAATTTGTTCGTCATGAGGAATAATACTTATGAATCGTTATTTATTATTTATTGCATTACTCATTAATTTTTCTTTATTTTTTTTTAGTTGTCAAAAGAAAAAGGAAGAAAAAATAACAGGAAATTGGCAATATATTTATTTAACAAATACAAATAACACTATACAGAACTGGACTTTTATTGATAATAACAAGTTTATTAAAACAATAAAAACAGATACTATAATTTCCGATACTGCAGACTGGAAACTCACAGCCGATGCACTGTCTGCAACAAAGCTTAAAATTACCGGAATTAACGAATGGACTGATGGCACTTACGAAATACTTACATTAAATAAAAAATATCTTATAATTCAAAGAATATCGCTTAGTAGTGGCAGTTCTGATGGTGCTTTTAACAGGATGGAATTTGTAAAGTCGAATTAAATGGCTAAACAAAAAACAGCTTTTTTTTGCACTAATTGCGGTGTTGAATCTACTAAGTGGATTGGCAAATGCCCCTCTTGTGGCGAATGGAATTCATACGTTGAAGAACCGATTATAAAAGCAGTAAAATCAGCAACCGGAAAAACAAGAGAAGCACCAATTCCAAAACTGGTTACCGAAATTAATATTGCAAAAGAACCAAGGTTAAACACAAAAAGTGTAGAATTAAACCGTGTTTTAGGTGGTGGTCTAGTACCTGGCTCTGTTATTCTTATTGGCGGAGAACCCGGAATTGGAAAATCAACTTTAATGTTACAGTTTTCGCTTAGAGTTAGTTCATATAAAATAATGTATGTTTCGGGCGAAGAAAGCGAGCAACAACTTAAACTAAGAGCCGAAAGAATTGGCGGAAAAGGCGAAAACTGTTTTGTTTATTGTGAAAGTATTTTAGAAAATATTTTATTGCAATTTGATAAACTTAATCCTGATATTATAATTATTGACTCAATTCAAACCATTCAATCAGAAAGAATTGATTCTTCACCGGGAACTGTAGTTCAAGTTCGTGAGTGTACTGCCTCGTTATTAAAGTATGCTAAAGAAAATAACAAACCAATATTTTTAATCGGACATATAAATAAAGAAGGAAGTATTGCTGGACCAAAAGTTCTGGAACACATGGTGGATACTGTTCTTGCGTTTGAAGGCGACTTAAATAATTTATATAGAATACTTCGTTCTACAAAGAATCGTTTTGGATCTACCAGTGAAATAGGTATTTTCGAGATGCAAAGTACAGGACTTAAAGAAGTGCCAAATCCTTCTGATATATTGTTATCACATACCGACGAAATTTTAAGCGGAACTGTTGTTGCTGCAACTATTGAAGGAATAAGACCAATATTAATTGAAGTACAAGCATTGGTTAGCTCAGCAGCATATGGAAACCCTCAACGGTCATCAATGGGTTTCGACTTACGAAGATTGGGCATGTTGTTAGCGGTTCTTGAAAAAAGAGCCGGATTCCGTCTTTCTGCAAAAGATGTATTTTTAAATATTGCCGGAGGATTAAAAGTTAGTGATCCTGCAATCGATTTAGCCGTTATAGCCGCTGTACTTTCTTCGGATTTAGACAGACCTGTACCAAAAGATATTTGCATAGCAGGCGAAATTGGTCTAACAGGCGAAGTAAGACCGGTATCTCGCGTTGAGCAACGCATCGGAGAAGCAGAAAAACTTGGATTTAAAAAAATGCTTATCTCTAAATACGGTTTAAAAGGGATTGATTTAACAAAGTATAAAATTCAGGTATTTACAGTTGCCAAAGTTGAAGAGGCATTTAAAATTCTTTTTCATTAAAAAACATATTACATGAAAACATTTTTAATATTTTTACTAATGTTATTTTCACTTTTTGGCTATAGTCAACAAGCTGAAAAGAACATGTATGCCAAATCATTTATAGATCAAAAAGCTCCTGAGTTTAACGTTACCAAATGGCTAACAAAACAACCTGTAACAAAGGGTAAATTTATTTTAATTGACTTTTGGGCAACCTGGTGCGGACCATGTAAAAAAGCAATTCCAGAGCTAAACGAATTCAGTAAAAAATTCTCTAAAGAATTGGTGGTAATAGGAATTTCTGGAGAAAAAGAAGAAGTAGTTTTAAAAATGAAATCTCCAAAAATAGAATATTTTTCTGCAATCGACTCAATGCGAACAATGGAAAGAACTCTTGAAGTAAAAGGAATTCCACATGTTATTTTAATTGACCCAAATGGAATTGTACGTTGGCAAGGTTTTCCTTTGTTAGAAGGATTTGAATTAACAGAAAAAGTAATTGAAGATATTATTCTTAAATACGGGAAAAAATAGTTTGAGATTAATTTCTGTTTTGTCTTTGCCTCCCCACTCCAACTTATAAGCCACTAAAACGAACTTAATAACTTTGAACTTTTAAACTTTACAACTTAAAGATCCACCCCTTCTATAATATCTCCACCAGGTTGTTCTTCATCTTTTGATTTACTACAATCTGCATTTACTTTCATGCTTTTTGGTTTATCAAATGTTTCTTTTGTTGAATAGCCAAGTTTTTTATCGGCATATACTTTTTCCATATAATAAGCCCATATTGGAAGAGCCATGCTTGCACCCTGTCCGTTTTCGGTACTTGCAAAGTGAACACCTCTATCCTCACCGCCTACCCATACACCAGTTGCTAATCGCGGAGTTAAACCAACATACCAACCATCAGAGTTATTTTGTGTTGTACCTGTTTTTGCAGCAATATCGCCTTCAATTTTATATTTTCCTTTAACACGCCAGCTGGTACCAAAAGCAACAACACCTCTTAATAATTCAATCATTAAATAAGAAGTTTCTTCACTGAATGCCTCTGTTCTTGTTGGTTTAAATGTTGAAAGCACATTTCCGTTTTTATCTGTAATCCTTGTTACAAATATTGGTTGCGTGTAAATTCCACGATTCGAAAAAGTACTAAATGCTCCAATCATTTCTGCTAAACTTAATTCTGGTGTTCCCAAACAAATTGAAGGAACAGCATCAATGCGACTTCTTACTCCCATTTTCCTTGCAACATTTATTACAGCATCCGGACTATAACGTTTCATTAACCAGGCAGAAATATAGTTTACAGAATTTGCTAATGCCCATTTTAAAGTTACCATTTGCCCATCCTTTTTTGTTGTTCCACTATTTTTTGCAGTCCATGAAGTTCCATCTGGTAATTCAAAGGTTACTGGTATAAGCGGAACTTCATAACAAGGCGAATAACCTTCCTGCATAGCCAATGCATATAAAAAAGGTTTAAATGTTGAACCTACCTGGCGTTTTCCCGACTCAACCATATCATACTGAAAATGTTTAAAATTCATTCCACCAACATAGGCCTTAACAAAACCTGTCTGCTGATCAACCGACATTAAGCCTGCCCTTAAATAATATTTATAATATTTTATAGAATCCCATGGAGTCATAATAGTATCTATATCGCCTTTCCAAGAGAATACAGACATTTGAGTTTGCTGATGAAATGTTTTTTCAATTTCCTCTTTTGAAAGTCCTTGCGATTTTAAAACCCTGTATCTTTCACTTCGTCTTACCGATTGATTCATTACTTCTTCAATCTGATCTTTACTCATATTCCATGCATAAGGAGCTTTTTCTCTACCTTTTTGCTCTTTAAAAAATTTAGGCTGAATCTCTTCTTTTAAGTGACGGGTCATTGCATATTCAGCATATTTCTGCATCCTGTAATTAATTGTTGAATAAATTTTTAACCCATCTTTGTATATATCATAAGGTGTTCCATCTGGTTTTAAATTCTTATTACACCAACCATACAATGGATTTGTTTCCCAATTTAAAGAATCTTCGTAATATTTTTGTTTATCAATATAATTATCTTCAATAGGTTCCTTTGCGTCCATTACTATTCTCAAATACTCTCTAAAATAAGTTGCAATACCTTCTTTATGATCTGCTCTTTGGAATTCTATTTCTAATGGCAATAACTTTAGAGAATCGTATTGATTTGAAGTTATATAATCATATTTTTTCATCTGTCCCAAAACTGTATTGCGTCGTTGCATAGTTAAATCGGGGCGACGAATTGGATTATACAAAGAAGGATTTTTTGCCATCCCAACAAGCATTGCAGCCTGCTCAATTTTAAGTGAATCAGGTTCAGAATTAAAATATACTCTTGCTGCTGATTTTACACCAACTGCTAAATTCAAAAAATCGAACTTATTAAAGTACATTGTAATAATTTCTTCTTTAGTATAACGCTTTTCTAATTTTACAGCCATTACCCATTCTCTTAATTTTCTAATAATCTTTGAAAAGAAGTTTGAAAAATTTTCTCGCGGAAAAAGCATTTTTGCTAATTGCTGAGAAATTGTACTGCCTCCACCTTTACTTCCAATTCCAGTTACTGCTCTAGCAATTGCTTTTATATCCACTCCCGAATGTGAATAAAACCGAACATCTTCGGTCGCTATCAACGCTTTAACGAGATATGGCGAAAGATTTTCAAATTTAACACTCGATCGATTCTCTAAAAAATAATTTCCCAGAACAATTCCATCGCTTGAAATCACCTCAGAAGCTTGATTGTTTTTTGGGTTTTCCATCTCAGGAAAGCTCGGCATGTATCCAAAATATCCTTCAGAAATAAAAAAGAATAAAATGAAAATTGATAAAATTGGAAAAATAAAAATAAACCATAATATTTTTATATATTTCTTAAATGCCTTTTTATCAGTATTATTAACCGGACTTTTCTCCATAATTATTCCTAAATATTTATTAAATTACTATTAAAAAAAGGATAAAAGTAATCCTAAAAATAAAATTTTTAAATTGCACCCCAAAATTACAAAAAATAGATGGAAGAAAATTTAGTCATAGTAGAATCTCCTGCAAAGGCCAAAACTATTGAGAAATTCCTTGGAAAAGGGTACCTTGTAAAATCAAGTTTTGGACACATCCGCGACTTATCAAAAAAGAAACTTGGCGTTGACATCGACGATAACTTCAAACCAAATTACGAAGTTCCTGAAGATAAAGTTAAAACCGTTAACGAATTAAAAAAACTTGCAAAAGCAGCTAAGTTTGTATGGCTAGCATCTGATGAAGACCGCGAAGGAGAAGCTATTTCATGGCATCTTTTCGAGACTTTAGAATTAAAAGAAGCAAATACAAGAAGAATTGTTTTTCATGAAATTACTAAGGAAGCAATAAACAATGCTATTCAAAATCCAAGAAGCATTGACTATAATCTAGTTAACGCACAACAGGCGCGTAGAATACTTGACAGATTAGTAGGATTTGAGCTTTCGCCATTATTATGGAAAAAAATCCGTCCAAGCTTATCAGCAGGTAGGGTTCAATCTGTAGCAGTGAGACTTATTGTTGAAAGAGAACGCGAAATATTTGCTTTTACAGCAGTATCACAATATAAAGTATCAGGAATTTTTATCATTACAGATAAAGACGGAAAAAAATATGAACTAAAAGCAGATATTCAGAAAGGATTTATTACAAAAAAAGAAGCTCTGGCATTTCTTGAAAAATGCAAAGGATCATCTTTTACTATTTCAGATATTCAAACAAAACCTTCTACAAAATCTCCAGCTCCACCATTCACTACCTCAACACTTCAACAGGAAGCAAGTAGAAAATTAAGTTTTTCGGTTGCTCAAACAATGGCTTTAGCTCAAAAACTTTATGAAGCTGGTCATATTACTTATATGAGAACCGATTCAGTTCATTTATCGAACTTAGCAATTGGAGCGTCAAAAAAAGAAATAGAAGAAAAGTACGGAAAAGAATATTCTAAAACACGTCAGTTCAGCACAAAATCAAAAGGCGCACAAGAAGCACATGAAGCAATAAGACCTACATATTTTAGCAATAGTACTGTTGCAGTTGCCGTTAACGAAAAAAGGCTTTACGAACTTATTTGGAAAAGAGCAATAGCCTCTCAAATGAGTGAAGCTCAAATAGAAAGAACTATAGTAACAATAAATTCATCAAATGCCTCCGAAAATTTTATTGCAACAGGTGAAGTAATTAAATTTGATGGTTTTCTTGCAGTATATTTGGAATCGACCGACGACGAAAACGAAGACGAAGTTGGATCATTACTTCCTCCAATGCAGAAAAATCAGAAAATTGAAATGAAAAATATTTCAGCTTTCGAAAAATTTAATCATCATTTACCTAGATATTCTGAAGCAAGTTTAGTTAGAAAATTAGAAGAATTGGGAATTGGTCGTCCATCTACATATGCACCAACAATTTCTACTGTTCAAAACAGAGGTTATGTAATTAAAGAGGACAGAGCAGGAAGCGAAAGAAATGTTGTTGTAATTACATTAATCGATAACAACATTTCCGAACAATCTAAAAAAGAGAATTTTAACTACGAAAAATCAAAATTATTCCCTACAGATACAGGTATAATTGTTAATGATTTTCTGTTAGAAAATTTCTCGGATATACTTGATTTTAATTTTACTGCATCTGTAGAACTTCAATTTGACGAAATTGCTGAAGGAAATCAAGACTGGGCTAAAATGATTAAAACATTTTACAAAAATTTCCACAGTAAAGTAGTTGAAAGCACTAGCAATAGTCAAAGAAATGTAAGTGAAAGATTATTAGGTACAGATCCTGTTTCAGGAAAACCAGTTTATGTAAAATTCGGAAAATATGGTCCACTTGCACAGTTAGGTGAGAATAAAGAAGACGAAAAACCTCGTTATTCAAGTTTACAGAAAAGTCAATATTTAGAAACAATAACTTTAGACGAAGCTCTTGCACTATTTATTTTACCTAGAAAATTAGGTTTATATAATGGCAAAGAAATTTCTGTAAATATTGGAAGATTCGGACCTTATGTTTTACACGACAGTAAATTTTGCTCATTAAAGAAAGGTATTGACGATCCTTATACTATTGTTTTAGAGAGAGCAATCGAAGTTATTATTGAAAAACAAAACCAAGCTGCTGCTGCTGCTTTACGTGACTTTAAAGAAGATCCAGATTTACATATTATAAAAGGCAGATACGGAGCATATATTAAGTATAAAGATGAAAATTATCGCATCCCATCTAAAACAGAATGGAATACTTTAACTTATCAGGATTTTATTGAAATAATAAAACAAAGCCCCGAAAAGAAACCAAAACCTCAGAAAAAGGGTAGTACACCAAAAAAAGCAGCTGATACTAAAAAAACTGTTAAAGTAAAAAAATCTACTCCCAAAAAAACAACTGTTAAAAAGAAAGCTGCAGTAAAAAAGAAAACCAAGTAATTTGCAATGCATCATTTACAAGATTTTTTTGATCCAATAAATGTTAACAATATAGTTGATGAAGACTATATCGAAAAATCTCGTTTTGCTAATAGGATTTTAATTAATTCTATAAAAAATCCGTTATCAGATCTTGGAAAAGCAAAAATTGCAATATTTGGAGTTTCAAAAAATAATAAAGGAGAATTAAATCCGGCAGATTTAGTCAGAAAGTTTTTATACTCTTTTTTTACACCATTTAATGTTAATATTATTGATTTAGGAAATTTAAAAAAAGGTAAAAATATTAATGATAATTTATATGGTGTTAGGGAAGTAATAAGTTACTTACATTCAAAAAAAATAATTTCAATAATATTAGGCGATAACAATAATCTGCCTTTTGCTAGTTATCTTTCTTTTGAAGAAATAAAAAATCCTGTAAACATTGTTTCAATAGATTCTGCAATTTCGTTAAAACAAAAAGAAATAAAAGAACAAGACATACATTATCTTCCTAAAATTGTACTAAGAAATAACAATAGTCTATTTAATTTCTCATTGCTAGGTTATCAATCTTATTTAGTTTCACCAGATGACATAAATACTTTAAATCGTTTATTTTTTGATGCAATTAGATTAGGTGTTGTTAAATCAAATATATCCGAAATTGAACCTTTGTTGAGAGATGCAAATATCGTTGCAATACATTTAAATTCAATACAGGGAAATTTTAACCCTGAAGAAAATTTAATTTCACCAAATGGATTGGATGGACGAGAAATTTGTCAATTAGCTAGATATGCAGGTGCCGGAGAAAGAACTTCCAGTTTCGGACTGTACGGCTTAAAAAACAATAATAGTGAAGCAATTCTTACTGCACAGGCAATCTGGTATTTTTTGGAAGGTTTTTCGCAACGAACAAATGAAATTCCTTCAAAAAAAGCAAAATCAATATTAAAATTTCATGTCGAAGTAGGAAAAGACACTTCAATAACTTTCTTTAAAAGTTCAAAATCCGAAAGATGGTGGATGGAAGTTCCATACCCGAAATCAGGTTTTTCAAAAAGCTTAATTATATCTTGCTCATACTCAGACTATCAAAAAGCCTGCAATGGTGAAGTTCCGGATAGATGGTGGAAATTTTTTCAAAAAATATGCTGAAAAACAAAAATTAGCACAACATTTGAAAACATTCTTGCGTTAATAATTCAGAATTTTATTAAAAGTTCTTAAAAAATATTAATAATCAAATAAAAATATTTTAATTAAAAAAAAACAGATAAATGCCAACAAAACAAAACCTTTCTAAACTCTTCACGTACAAAGTTGAAAATTTTAGTGAGTTATTAACTTAAAAGTGTTGGTAATATTTGGTTGTAAAGAATATTTTTATTTACTTTACCAAGTGATAAAGTGAACATTAAACATAACAAACAGAGAAGTAAATATTTGAATATGAGGAAATTATTTTCTCTTTTTATCTTAGTTTTTGCGGGTTTTAGCCTGTTAGCACAGCAAGATCCCCAATTAAGCTTAAATAAATACAATATTTTACCGGTAAATCCAGGATTCGCTGGTAGTAACGAAGCTATTTGTGCATCAATGCTATATCGTCAGCAATGGATGGGTTTTGATGGCGCACCTAAAACAATGATTTTTAGTGGCGACATGGCCATTCCAAGCATTAGTAGTGGCGTTGGTATAAACATAATGAACGATAAGCTTGGTTTCGAGAAGAATACATATTTAAACTTGTCATACGCATATAGATTACAAATTGGTGATGGTTCTTTAGGAATTGGCTTAGGATTAGGTTTTTTAAATAAATCTTTAGATGGAGAATGGATTACACCTGATCAACTTAGTAATCCAGGAACCAACCCTTATTTAGATCCTTTAATTCCTCATTCAGAAAACAAATTTGTACTGGATGCAAATTTTGGACTTTTTTATCGTGCAAAAGGTGATAAAATATACGGTGGTATTTCTTCAACTCACCTTACCCAACCAGATTTAAAATATTCAGCAGGTAAAATGCCTTTTGTGGCAAGACATTATTATGTTATTGTTGGTTCTTTTATACAATTACCTGATAAAAACTGGGGTTTAATTCCATCAGCTTTTATTAAATCAGATGGTAGAACTAATCAATATGACATAAATGCTATGATAGAATACCGCAAACAATTTAGAGGCGGCATTTCTTATCGCTTTGGCGATGCTATTATAGCAATGGTAGGTTTTACAACACAATCAAATATTACTTTTGCTCTTGCTTATGATATAACTACTTCTAAACTTAAATCATATTCAAGTGGGTCAATTGAGTTTATGGCAAAATATTGCTTTAATCTTAAAAAACCTAATGGTAGAGGTAAATATGGTAGTGTTAGATTTTTATAAATTTTAATGAAAATTATAAGTTCTCATAATTAATAAATGTCCTATGAAAACTTTATTGTTAATCTTGTTTCTTTTCCTTGCAGTAGTTGGTCTAAACAGTTGCTCCAATACCGGTAACGGCGAATTAGTTGGAGTACCCAATCGCGTGGACTGGTTTGAACCGCAACCATATGGTATGCTGTTCTGCCAAGCTGGTAGTTATAACATGGGTCCTGATGATCAGGATGTTCCATGGGCTATGACTGCCGAAACTAAAACAGTTTCTATTGCTCCATTTTGGATGGACGAAACCGAAATCACAAACAACGAATATCGTCAGTTTGTTAATTGGGTTCGCGATTCTATTGCTGCAAAGCTACTTGGAACTCAAATAGAAGAGTTTTTAATCACTGAAAATGAATACGGCGAAGAAGTAAATCCTCCATTTATTAATTGGGAAGAACAAATTAAATGGAAAGATCCTGAACAACGCGAAATTCTTAACGAAATGTTCTTACCAGAACACGAACGTTTTTATCGTCGTAAAGAACTTGATACCAGAAAATTAAATTTCGAATATTTCTGGATAGATTTAAGGCAGGCTTCAAAGAAGTTTGATTTTAATAGCGAAGCTCGTCGTGCCTGGAATGCTGATGAAAATAAATATGATGGTCAGGTAACCGATTACAACTACAAAAGTGCGACAAAAGGTCAAAATATTGATGTTAAAGATCGTTCATCATATATCGTTCGCGATGTTGTAAATGTATACCCAGATACACTCTGTTGGTTAAGTGATTTTACATATTCGTTTAATGAGCCTATGGCAAATTATTTCTGGCATCCTGCTTATGACAATTATCCTGTTGTTGGAGTTACATGGAGACAAGCCCGTGCATTCTGTACTTGGAGAACTCAATTATTAAATAGTTTCTTTCTTGAGTCAATGGGTGAACCATTTGTTCAGGATTATAGACTTCCAACTGAATCAGAATGGGAATATGCTTCAAGAGGTGGATTAAAAGGTGCAATGTATCCTTGGGGAGGTTACTATACTCAAAATTATAAAGGTTGCTATATTGCAAACTTTAAACCAATGCGTGGTAATTACACAGCTGATGGTGGAATTTATCCATTAGTTGTTGCGAGTAATGATCCTAACGAATGGGGATTATATGATATGGGAGGTAATGTTTCTGAATGGACTAACAATGCCTTTGATGAATCAGCATATAGCTGGACAGATGACTTAAATCCAGATTATCAATATGAAGCATTACCTGATGATCCACCTGTACGTAAACGTAAAATTATTCGTGGTGGTTCATGGAAAGACATTTCATATTATATGCAATGTGGTACACGTTCTTACGAATATCAGGATTCTGCAAAATCATATATAGGTTTCCGTTGCGTACGTCATTATTTAGGACGCGACTTTAACGATGCAGGTTCAGGCTCACAAGTATATTAATTAAATTTGGCTGTAAAATAAATAATAAATATTGTCTAAACTTTAAAACTTTAACACTATGGGATTTAGTATTGGCGAATTGGTTCAAACCAGAGGTTGGAAAAACTTCATGTCGAAAGTTTATGGCTTTGGTGCTGCAGTAGTACTAGTTGGAGCTATGTTTAAAATTATGCACTGGCCTGGTTCAGGTACTATGCTTGTAATCGGACTAAGTGTTGAAGCATTTATATTTTTCACTTCGGCTTTTGAGCCACTTCACTCAGAATGGGATTGGAGTTTAGCATATCCAGAATTAGCGGGTATGCATGACGATATTGAAGATCATGATTTAAAAAACAAAGGCGTTGATTCTAAAAAAACAGCTCTTGAAAAATTTGATGCATTAATTAATAATGCAGAAATTACACCTGAGTTATTCGAAAAATTAGGTAACGGACTTCGTTCATTGAATGAAACTACAGAGAAACTTTCAGATGTTTCTGAAGCTTCTGTAGCAACAAATAATTATGTAGCTAGCTTTGAAAAAGCTTCTAATAAAGTAAATGAGTTTGCAGACCTATATGGTAAATCTGCTCAGGATTTAAATAACTCAGCAAGTGGCTTAGCTAAATCTTATGAAAAATCTGCCGAAATTGTTGCTGGTTCAGTTGGAACATTTGCAGATACAATGTCACAAAGTGGAACAAAAGTAGCTGTAATGATTACTGAGTCTGGAAAAAATTTATCAGAATCATATGGCAGACTTGCTGATGCAATGAATGCTGAGTTTGAAAACACAAAATCAGGCTCAAAAAATTATGGTGAGCAATTGGTAGTAATGTCAAAAAATCTTACAGCATTAAATTCAGTATACGAATTACAACTTCAAGGTACAAACGAACATCTCGAATCCGCAAAAACATTATTTAGCGGTATGGAAGATATTATGATTAACATGAAAAATTCAGCTGACGATGTTAAAAAATATCGTGAAGAAATTTCTAAGTTAGGCCAAAATCTAACAGCTATGAACACAATTTATGGCAATATGCTTTCTGCTATGAATTTTTCAAAATAATTTTTTATAAACAGAGTTGTAATTGATATAAAAGAATATTAGAATATGGGTGCAACAAATTGTCCGGAAACCCCGAGGCAGAAAATGATAGGAATGATGTATCTCTTTTTAACGGCTATGCTTGCATTGAACGTTTCAAAGGAAATTCTTAACGCTTTCGTTATTGTAAACAAAGGACTTCAGCAAACAAATGCGAATTTTACACAACGAAATGGTTTTACTTATCAAGCCTTAGCTTTTGCAAAAGGTAATGATGCTAAAAAAGTAACTCCATACTATGATGCTGCTAATGTTGTTAAAAAACTTTCCGAAGATTTAGATATTTACATTAGAGATTTAAAAGTAAAAATAATTGTAGATGCTGATGGCGTTTCTAATGATTCAGCATTAGCATTTGAAAAAGATCTTATAAAGCTTTCAGCAAAGGATTCCAGAGAAGCTGGACAACGAGTAATGCTTAGCGATGCAAGTGATGGTTCTAAAGGTGAAGCCAGAATTTTAAAAGGTAAATTAAATGATTTTAAAAAGAAAGCTTTAGAATTACTAAAAGATCCTAAAATTATTTTAGATAAAAAAGATACCATTATTTCTAAATTGGGTAATTTAGGTATAAGTACAGAGGATTCTGAATTTAATCCGGATAAACCAGATGAAAAATTTTGGGAAAATAGATTATTTTCAGAATTACCTTGTGCTGCAACCATAACTCTTTTAACTCAAATTCAAAATCAGGTTAAAAATGCAGAAGCTGCTGTAATTCAAACTTTATATGGTGGTATTGGTTCTACAGATATTAAATTTGACGTTGTAGCTCCACGTGTAATACCAAAAAGTAATTATATAATTCAGGGCGACTCATATGAAGCCGAACTATTTATTGCTGCTTATAGTTCTACCGATACTACATCGCAAGTTATAATTGGAGAATCTTACGATTCTGTAAAAAATGTAATTAATAATCCATCGGCTACTATTAATTTTAAAGATGGTATTGGTAAATACATTGTTCCAAATGCAGGTGGCGGTGCACATTCTTATGCTGCTATGATTAAAGTATTTAATGCTACAACCGGAGTTATGACAAGCTACCCTGTAAAATCAGGTGGAAAATATAGTATTGAATATAACGTAGCACCTCCTATGGCGGTAGTTTCGCCAACCAAAATGAATGTTCTTTATATTGGTGTTGACAATCCACTTGAAATTTCTGTTCCTGGTTTTAGAGACGATCAGGTATCAGCAAGTTGCTCGGGTGGTTCTCTTTCTAAATCTGGAAAAGGTTGGGTTGCAAGGGTTACTAAAGTAGGAAAATGTAATATTTCAGTTCAGGCAAAAGATGATAAAGGTGGTTCAAAATCTATGGGTTCTAAAGAATTTAGAGTAAAAAGAGTTCCTTTACCAGTTCCTACATGTAATAAACAAAAAAGTGGTACTATATCTAGAGGTATGCTACAAGCTCAATCGGGACCAATGGCAACACTTGAAAATTTTGACTTCGAATTAAAATATACTGTTGTTAGCTTTACTGTTTCAGCAAATATTGGTGGATTTGAGCAAAATCCAGCTTCTCAGAGCGGAAAATTTACTCCACAACAGCTTGATTTAATCGGTAAAGTTCCAAAAGGTAAAAAAGTTTATATTGAAAACGTAAGAGCTAAAGGACCTGATGGAACAGTAAGTGATATTGGCACAATTTCATTTAAAATACAATAGGGTTATGAAAAAAGTAATTTTAGCTCTAACAATTGCCGTATTTTTTGCTCCTTTTGCCAAAGCACAAGTGAGCGATGTATTAGACGGAGTTTATGTAAAGGAACATGTTCCTGCGCGTAAACCAGTACCATACCATCATTTACGTGAAGCGGATATGATGTGGTCGAAAAAAATATGGAGGATGTTGGATCTACGGGAAAAAATTAATCACCCTCTTTATTATCCTACAGCTAAAATGGATGATAGATACAGTTTGATTGATTTATTAATATATGGTGTAGAATCAGAAGGATTAGTTGTATATAACACTAGTGACGATGAGTTTACAACTCCAATGACTTCTAAAGAAATTGATGATAACTTTGGAGTTAAAGTTGATACCGTTTATATTGACAACGAAGAAACAGGTGGTCAAGATATGAAGGTAATAGACAATCCTAGAACCACATCCGAGGTTACAAGATTACTAATTAAAGAAGTTTGGTATTTTGATAAACAACGAGCTATGCTTGAAGTTAGAATTGTAGGTTTATGTCCTATTAGAATGTATGAAAAACAAGCAACAGTTGTAGAAACGGCTCCTGATGAAGGCGAAGGAGAAGAAAAAGAATTAACTGCTAAACAAATTTTTTGGGTATATTTCCCTTCTGCACGCCCTTTACTTGCTAATCATGAGGTATTTAATTCAAATTCAGATTCTGAACGAAGAACTTTTGATGATATTTTCTTTAAACGTCGTTTTAGCAGTTATATATATCAAGAAACCAACGTTTATGACAACCGCCGTATTGGTGAATTTAAATATGGACTAGATGCTTTAACTGAGTCAGATAACATTAAAGATTTTGTTTTCAAATTCGAACACGACTTGTGGGAGTACTAAAAATATTTTAAATAAAAAAACCGCTCTAAGTAGCGGTTTTTTTATTTAAATTAATACTTATAATTGCTAAATATAGCTCTCCCCTTTTTGTATTTTAATATCAGTTACAATTTGCCTGATATGTTGCTCATCATCTTTTTTACATATTAAAAGAGTATCATTAGTATCAACAACGATATAGCCTGACAAACCATTTAAAACAACCAATTTATTATCTGGTGCATTAATTATACAATTATCAGTATTATAAGTAACAGCATTTTCACCTTTAATAACGTTTTGATGTTCATCTTTAGGAAGATTTTCATATAAAGAACCCCAAGTTCCAAGATCAGACCATCCGAAATCTGCAGATATAACATAAACATTATTAGCTTTTTCCATCACGCCATAGTCAATAGAAATATTTTTGCATTCAGAATAAATTGACGAAACAGCATAATCTTCTTTATAAGTAGAAAAATGATGGAATGCTTCTTTAAATAATATATCAACTTCCTGAAGATGATCTTCAAAAGCCTTCATTATCGATTTTAAACTCCATATAAATATTCCGCTATTCCAGAAAAACTCACCACTTTCGCAAAAAACTTTAGCCATTTGTAAATTTGGTTTTTCGGTAAAGGTTTTAACCTTTAACAAGCCACCCTCTATTTTCTCGTCATTATTTATTTGAATATAGCCATAACCAGTTTCTGGTCTTAATGGTTTTATTCCTATAGTAAGTAATGCATTGTTTTTATCTGTAAATTCTAATGCTTTAAGTATTGTTCTTTTAAATTCTTGGGTATTTAAAATTAAGTGATCAGAAGGAGCTACAACAATATTTGCATTTGGGTTTCTCTTTAAAATTGTATAATTAGCATATGCAATACAAGGAGCAGTATTTTTTCGCTGAGGCTCAAGTAAAATTTGTTCAGAAGTTAGTTGAGGAAGCTGTTCTAATACTAGATCTTTATAATCCTTATTTGTTACAATATAAATATTCTCAACGGGACAAATCTCATTAAAACGATCAAAAGTAGCTTGTAAAAATGTTCTACCAGTATTTAAAATATCTAGAAATTGCTTTGGTTTAGAAGTACGGCTTAATGGCCAGAATCGGCTACCGATTCCCCCAGCCATAATTACACAATAGTTGTTAATATTCATATAGTTGCGTGTATTGTAATGTTTTTTTTGGTAGGCAAAAGTATAAAAATATAACTATAAAATCGCCCATTGTTAATTAAAAGTGGGGCAAAATAATATTAATTTAAATACTAAAAATAATTTATAATGCTAATCAAAAACTTAGCTTTATAATATTCTGCTAACTGATGGAGATAACTCCAAAAGGGGCGATAGATTCTATTTAAAACGCTCTTGCACGATAACAATAATGAAACATCTACAATGCTTTAATACCCTATTTTAATTATTTGTTTTACAATAATATATCATCTACGATGATATGTCTGTAATTTCTTCTATATGTTGGAGATAACTCTAATAAGGGCGAAAAACTCCATTACCTCTTATTTCTCACAGAGTCTCCTGAAAGGGACTCTTTGCAAACATGAAATATTATGCTAAGCTGTTTGATATAAATCCAACAGGGGCGATAAAAAAGTAGAGGCGATTTATTTATTCAATAATACTTTCAACTTCTGCCTCTTTATTCACTAAATACATTTTATTACTGGATAAGTCTTTACATAAATATCTTGTTCTACGCTTTTCAATAATTTTTACTGTCATTCCGATAGTTAAGTTTAAACAAGAATTAATCGGAAAAGCTTCTAATCTTGTAGGAATTAGTATGTTTAAACTAAAATTTATTCTGTCAACAATTTTACTTCTTGATCTAGAAGAATAATCATTTTTAACAACATAATAATAATGTACTACTTCAGCAATATCTTTAGGAAATAATTCATTTTTAATTGCAGAAACTAAATAACTCGAAAAAGTATTCTTCCACTCAATGCCATGAGGTTTTATTCTTCTACCATAGTCATCAAATGCTTTCAGATGCGCAAGTTCGTGTAATAAAGTAATTAAGAATGAATATTTATCCAGATTTCCGTTAACAGTAATTCTTTGCTTTTTGCCATGAAAAGATTCCATGTAATCGCCATACTTGGTTTGCCTTGACTTTGTGACCTTTAGATGAAATACTAATCCTCTGGTTTCACTTTCAACAAAAATTGCGGCACTATCACCAATATATTTGGCTAAATTTTTTTGAAAACTTATATCCTCTTCAGCAGCCATTAATATTTAAGACGTATTTTTTTGTAATTTAGCCATCAAATATACTAATTAATGAAATTGTTTTTTCATCTTGGAAGGTACACTAAATTAATGGGAAAGGTTTTTTCGAGACCTGGAAAAGCAAGTATTTTCTTCAAACAAATTCTTAAAGAAATTGATTCTCTAGGTATAAATTCACTAGGAATTGTAATTATTATTGCATTTTTTATGGGTGTTGTTATTACCCTGCAAACTGCATATAACATCGAAAATCCTTTTATCCCCCTTTATTTAATCGGCTTAGGAACAAGAGATTCTATGATATTAGAATTTTCTTCAACTATATGCGGATTAATTTTAGCTGGAAAAGTAGGTTCAAGTATAGCTTCTGAAATTGGCACAATGAGAGTTACCGAACAAATTGATGCTCTTGAAGTAATGGGAATTAATTCTGCTAATCATTTAATATTACCAAAAATCATTGCCGCTGTTTTTATTAATCCATTTCTAACAATAATAAGTATTTTCATTGGAATTTTTGGAGGCTGGCTTGCCGGTGTTTTATCGGGTGCAGTTTCTAGCGAAAATTATATTTATGGTGTACAATATGCATTTGAACCATTTTATGTTACATACTCTTTAATAAAAACATTATTTTTCGCTTTCATTATTACATCAGTTTCATCGTACGAAGGCTTTTATTGCACAGGGGGTGCTTTAGAAGTTGGAAAAGCCAGCACTAAAGCTGTTGTTTATAGTAGTCTTATGATTTTATTATTTAATGTTATTCTAACTCAATTATTATTAACACACTAAAAAATGATTGAGGTAAAAAATATAAGCAAACAATTTGAGGACGGATATAAAGTTCTTGACGATATTAATATTGTTTTTGAAACTGGTAAAACAAATTTAGTAATTGGTCAGAGTGGTTCGGGAAAAACAGTTCTGCTTAAAACCCTTGTAGGCTTGCACGAAGTTGATGAAGGAAGTATAAATTTTGACGATCGCAACTTTACTACTATGAATTTTACTGAAAGAAAATTAGTTCGTCAGGAGTTCGGAATGGTATTTCAGGGAGGTGCTTTATTCGATTCTTTATCAGTTATTCAGAATGTTATGTTTCCATTGCAAATGTTTTCTCATTTAACTCACGCCGAAAAATTAGAAAGAGCAAATTTCTGCTTAAAAAGAGTAGATTTAATAAATAAAAATCGCCTTTTCCCTTCCGAAATCAGTGGTGGTATGAAAAAGAGAGTTGCAATTGCAAGAGCTATTGCTTTAAATCCCAAATACCTTTTTTGCGACGAACCAAACTCAGGACTTGACCCCGTAACTTCAATATTAATTGATAATCTAATTAAGGAGATTACCGAGGAGTATCAAATTACTACTATAGTAAATACTCACGATATGAACTCAGTAATGGAGATAGGAGATAAAGTAATATACATTTACAAAGGTCATAAATGGTGGGAAGGCAATAAAACTCAAATTTTTGATACAGATAACACGGAACTTAACGAGTTTATCTTTGCTTCGGAATTAACAAAAATGATTAAACACAAACGTGGTTAATATTAATTAAAATTAGCTAAAATAGATTCAAAAATAATTTTTCCATCAGTATTTGAAAGCTCAGTATCCGATGCTCTTTCTGGGTGAGGCATCATACCAAAAACATTTTTCTTTGCATTACAAATACCTGCAATATTTTCTATTGAACCATTTGGATTAGCATCACATCCAATATTCCCATTTTCGTCGCAATATCTAAAAAGAATTTGCTCATTTAAGCGCATAGTTTTTAATGTCTCACTATCTGCAAAATACCTTCCTTCACCATGAGCAATAGGAATTTTTAGGGCAGTATCTTTTTTAATTAATTTAGTTATTGCACTGTTACTATTACTTGCTTTAATATATGTGTTTTTACAAATAAATTTTTGATTTGTATTAGCCAAAAGTGCTCCTGGTAATAAATGTGTTTCGCAAAGAATTTGAAATCCATTACAAACACCAAATACTAACCCACCTTTTTCTGCAAAAGCAATTACTTTTTCCATAATTGGCGAAAAACGTGCAATAGCACCCGAACGAAGATAATCTCCAAATGAAAAACCACCAGGAAATATTACAGCATCAACATTTTTAAGACTTGTATCTTTATGCCAAAGTTCAGTAACATCTTGCTTCATAATATCTTTTAAAACATAAATCATATCATGATCACAATTAGATCCCGGAAAAATAACTACTCCAAATTTCATGTAATTCGTTTTTTGCTTTGTTTCAAAGATAGAAAAATTTTTAGCCACTATTTTTATTTGATTTTAAGTTTAAGCCATTTTTATAAAAAAATATTTAACTGCCTAAATAGCTGGTTTAGTTGATAAAAACCAAATTACTTAAAAAGATATTAATGTAATTGTATAGAGTTTACTTTTAAATTGTAATTTTGAAGTGTTAAATGTTTTTCAATGGATATACACGACGAAGAAATAAAAGAATTTATAGAAATTTTTGCTTCACTTTCTACTTATAATTTTTCTGACTACTCCGAGAAATCTTTTAGGAGGCGAATGGAGAAAATTGTAAATGATAATAATTGTTCGCTCTCTGATATTATTAAAAAAGCTAAAAACAATACTACGTTTTTAGAAAAAATTGTTCGCGATATTACTGTTAATACAACAGAACTTTTTAGAGATCCTAAAGTCTGGCTCGAAATTCAAAAAGAAATTATTCCCAAATTAAAAGAATTAGATACAATAAACTTATGGCATGCAGGATGTTCTTCTGGTCAAGAACTATATTCTATGCTAATGTTTATGAATGAAAATGGCTTATTAGAAAAAACCAGAACAATTGGCACAGATATTAATACTGAAATTTTGGAAGAAGCAGCAAAAGGAAATTATAAATACCGTTTTAATGTTGAATATCTTCCAAATTTTGATCAGGTATTAAACGTTATTCAAGAGAAAGAAAAAATTCCATATTCAAAATATATGGATATTGACCAATCAAAAGATTCAATAAAAATAAAGCCTTTCTTATTAAATAAAGCTGAGTTTTTGAAACACGATTTAGTTAAAGATAAAAATGTTTTCGGAAGAAAATTCGATTTTATAATATGTCGTAATGTGCTAATATATTTCAACAACAACTTACAGAATAAAATCTTTGATATGTTTTGGGATAATTTAAATGAAGGAGGATTTTTGGTTATTGGTCTTCACGAAAGCATTATGGGCTCAACATCGGCTAAATTTATAAAAAAAGGACAGTGCTACATTAAAAAATCAGCAAACGGGTAAGCGCAAATATGTTAAAAAACTTCACTCACACAACTCCAAGTATTATTGAAGAAAACACAGCGCAAAGAATAAAAGAAATTATATCGAACGAGTTTTCAGTTGATTTAACACATATCGAAAATTTTGTATTTAGAAGAAGAATCTCTGTTGCTTTATCTTTTCTTAAAATTATACCCGAAAAGTTAATTGAAAATACTCAGAAATTAGACAAAAATAAAGTTGATATTTTAATGCATTTTTTATATCCCGGCGAAAATGAATTATTTCGCGACACCGAAACATGGATTTTTTTACGGGATAAAATATTAACTGAATTAATAAATAATAACAAGCCAAAAGTATTATTTTATAACACTACTTCAGGCGAGGATATTTATAGTTTTTTAATTTTAATAAATGAATTTTTTCCGAATAACAATATCGAATTAACAATTTTAAGCCCATCAGAGTATTCTTTAAAAAATATTGCTGAAGGAAAACTTGCTCAACCCAAAAATCGATCATCTCATTTAAATTTCAAAGTAATATTATCTAATAATGAAATATCTAAATACCTTGATTTAAATAACAACGTATTATCGTTTAAAAAGAATTATTTAAATAACATTATATACACATTACACACAGACCAACAAGCCATAAACATTTCCGACTTCGATATAGTAATGTGCAGAAATAAATCATTACCATTTGCAACAGATAGCATTAACTTGATTTTTAATGAAATTATTTCAATACTAAAACCAAAAGGTTATTTAGTAATTGGGATTAACGAAAATTTACCAAAAGAATTTTTAAATTTATTTAATGTAGTTTCTAAAAACGAAAAGGTTTTCATAAAAAAGCTAAATGACAAATAAAGCAATTGTTATAGGTGGATCGGCAGGAAGTTTTAAAATTGTAATGAAAATTATTTCATTACTTCCTAAAAAAATTGATATCCCTATTTTTATTTGTTTACATAGATTGCGTTCTGCCAGAAAAGGTTTTGCAGAAACACTGCAGATTAATTCATCAATAAAAATCATCGAACCTACTGACAAAGAAATTATTGAATCTAACAATATATATATTGCTCCAGCAAACTATCACATGTACATTTTACAAAATGGAAGAATTGGCTTATCAATAGAAGAAGAATTAAATCATTCCAGACCATCTATTGATTTAACCTTTATAACTGCGGCAGAATATTATAAAGAAAATTTACTTGGCATAATCTTATCAGGCGCAAATGATGATGGTGCCGATGGTTTTAAGAAAATAAAAAGGAATAATGGTAAAACAATAGCTCAAGATCCTCAAGAATGCGAAGTTTCTGTAATGCCATTATCTTGCATAAAGAATAATAGCACAGATAAAATATTAACTATTAAAGAAATAATTAAAGAGATACAATTTTTTATATCCTTTAACATTTGATTACTATTTTTAAAAACTTTTCCATAACTTTAAGCCAAAATTAAATGAAAAGATGGCAGTTGTAACGTCTAACCAACTTTCTTTTCTCTCTTTGCTAAAGGAATTTGAACCTACAGTTCTTATTTCTAACACTATTTTATATTATGAAGGCGAAGTAAACCATGAAGTTACTAAAGCTCTTACTTATACTTCAGAAAAACACTTAAGTGAAAATGAAGAGAACAGAATGGTTCAAAAGAAATTGTTTAATGTAATGATTGAATGCCTTCAAAATATTGACAAACATGCTCTTGAGTTTGCAATTTCAGGTAATTACATTACTAAAAAAGGTGCTATTTTAGTTGCTGAGTACAGTGATTCTTATTGCATTTTAGCCGGAAATCCTGTCGACAAAAAACAAATGGACGCATTAACTTTGATAATCAATAATTTACAGTTCAGGAAAAAAGAAGACCTTCGTCATTTATATAAAAAACAACTCGAAAATGGTATGCTTTCAGAAAAAGGTGGAGCGGGTTTAGGTTTTATTGATATGGCTCGCAAAACTGGTAATCCTTTACATTTTTCATTTTTCCCATTAGAAGGCGATTTATCATTTTTTGCATTAAAAATTCGAATAACTAAATGATTAACTATGGAAGCAATTAATATTAATTTCACAAACGATACCCCTCAAATCATTCTTAATAAAGACAATAATCAATTTGAGATTACTGGTAAAAGCTTACCCGAAGATGTTAATTCATTTTATGAGCCAGTATTTAAATGGTTTGAAAATTACTTCCAAAACCCCAATCCAAAAACAGTATTGGTTTTCAATCTTGATTACCTTAATACAGCATCATCAAAATCACTTCTTTCGCTTTTTTTAATTTTAGAAAATGCCATTGTAGCTGGCCACCAGGTTGAAGTTGTATGGCAATATCTTGTTGACGACGAAGATATGTTTGATGTAGGCGAAGAATATTCAGAAATAATAAAAGTACCATTTAGTTTTGTTCCCTTAGAAGTAGAAGACTAATTAACTTTTTTTTCGCCTAAAAATTCATTTTATTATTATTTAAAACATAATTTATGTTACTAAAAACTATAGAAATAGAACCTATGGAAAATATTAATTGGGGTACATTACCTTTTGGGTATTTAAAAACTGACTTTAATGTTAGGGCTGTATACAAGAATGGATCGTGGAGTAAGCTAGAAGTTTCTGATTCTGAATATATGCCTGTTCATATTTCTG
This sequence comes from uncultured Bacteroidota bacterium, assembly GCA_903837285.1. Taxonomy (GTDB): domain Bacteria; phylum Bacteroidota; class Bacteroidia; order Bacteroidales; family GWA2-32-17; genus GWA2-32-17. The sequence continues at coordinate 52,220 of CAILUD010000009.1, forward strand.
CTACCGGCTTACATTACGGACAAGAAGCATTTGAAGGAATGAAGGCATATATGGGAAAAGACGGGAAAGTGCGTATTTTTAGATGGATAGAAAATGCAAAACGTATGCAACGTTCAGCTAAAGGCACATTTATGGCTGAAGTACCAGACGAAATTTTTCATGAAGCTGTAGTAAAAGCCATTAAATTAAATAAAAGATTTATTCCACCATACGGCACTGGGGCTGCACTTTACATTAGACCTTTGCTTTTTGGCTCTGGTGGCGAAATTGGTGTAAAACCTTCTTCAGAATATACTTTTATAGTTTTTGTTAGTCCAGTGGGACCATACTTTAAAGAAGGGTTTAATCCAGTAAAAATTGCAATAGTTAGAGATAGCGATAGAGCGGCTCCACAAGGAACAGGAACTTTAAAGGTTGGTGGAAACTATGCTGCTAGCCTAAGAGGAATTGCCAAAGCTCATGATTTAGGATGTAGTTCACCTTTATATCTTGATTCTAAAGAAAAAAAATATATTGACGAAATTGGTGCTGCAAATTTCTTTGCTATAAAAGACAATACATACATTACATCAAAATCTGAATCAATTTTGCCATCTATAACAAACATGAGTTTAATAGATTTAGCAAATGATATTGGACTAAAAACTATTCGCCGGCCAATTGATATAAACGAATTAGATTCTTTTGAAGAAGTTGGTGCATGTGGAACAGCAGCTATAATCACTCCAATTGGTGAGATTAAAGATCCTGATTATAATAAATCATATAATTATTGTAAAGATGGAAAACCTGGACCAGTGTCATTAAAACTTTACGAAACACTTGTAGGGATTCAATACGGTGAAGTAGCTGACAAACACAATTGGACAGAAATTATTGAATTTGAATCTTAATTTATAGACTTGCTTTAGTTTAAACAAAATAAGATTTATATTTTGTTTAAATTAAAGTTTCTGATTTAATAATAAAATCGTGATTTTTTAGTTATTCGTAAATTAAATCAGTTAACATGCGAACTCTAATTTGTGCTTTATTAATATTTTATACTTTTCAAGGAAAAAGTCAAGTTCCAGTTGGTAAATGGCGTGCGCACTTACCATATTCCACAGGAATTAATGTAGAACAAGCTGGCGATAGAACTTATTGCTTGTCTACTGGTGGCCTATTTGTTTATTCTACTTCTGATAATTCAGCAACTACACTAACTAAAATTAACGGATTATCGGACGTTGTTATAAGCGCATTACAATTTATACCAGAAAAAAACACATTAGTTATTGGATATGAAAATGGAAATATTGATTTAATAAAAAACAATACTATTTATAATATCTCTGATATTTATAGAAAACAGTTAACTGGCAATAAAGCTATTAATAACATTAACTTTATTAATGGCATTACATATTTATCTTGCGGTTTTGGAATAGTAATTTTAGATATAGATAAAAATGAAATTAAAGACACATATTTTATTGGGCTAAATGGAACCTATTTAGATGTTTTGGAAATTTGCTCTGATAACGTAAACCTTTATGCTGCAACATCTACAGGTATTTACAAAGCTCTAGAAAGCAATGAGAATCTAGTAAACTTTGCAAATTGGTCTTTAATAACTGATATTCCAAATTATAACAAAAATTTCAATCACATTGTTTTTTTTGATAACCATATTATAACAACGTATAGCAACAGTGCATGGAACAAAGACACAGCCTATATTTATAATAATTCATATTGGGCGAAATTTGATACGAGTATGAAACAGATTAATAATATGATTGTTTCTGGCAATAAATTAATTATTATTAGCGAAAATTCTTTTAAAACATATAGCTCTTTTTCAGATTTAACCGGAGCAGTTTATTATGGTTTTTCTTCAGCTGGTTCGGCACCAAGAGACGCTGAATTTTCAAGTGATGGTACTTTATGGATTGCAGATAATATATCAGGATTAGTTTGGTTAAAACCTGGCGCATACATTTATGAATTCACTTCACCGAACGGACCTGCACAAACAAGCGCTAAAAGTGTTGTAGCAACAAAAGACGAAGTTATTATAGTCCCAGGCGGGCGTGATCCTTCATGGAATAATTTATGGAATTCTGGTGCAATTTATTGGTTCAAAAATCAAAAATGGACAAATCTTTCTGCTAGTCAGGTTCCTGAATTAGAAACGCTAAAAAGTCCAGATATATGCGAAATTGCAGTAAACCCAGTAAATTCAAAACAAGTATTTTTTGGCTCGTATGGCGGTGGAGTTCTTGAATTTAATAACGGAAGCTATACAGCACACTTTACCGAAACTAATAGTAGCTTACAAAATATTTTCCCAGGAAGTCCATATTTAAGAATTGGCGGCATTGCAGTTGATGAAGACGAAAACTTATGGGTAACATGTTGTGGAGTTCAAAATTCAGTATCAGTTAAAAATAAAAATGGAACATGGAAAGGTTTTGCTCTTGGCAATGACATGGGAGTATCTGATATTGGAAAAATAATTTGCGCTAAAAATGGCATTAAATGGATTATATTACCCAGAGGTAGAGGACTTTTTGCATTTAACGAAAATGAAACCATTGATAATACAAGCGATGACAAAAAGAAATATGTTAGCGTTATGGATGAAAATGGTGATGTTATTGCAAATGATATTCATGCAATTGCTGAAGATAAAGAAGGCTTAATATGGGTTGGAACAAATAAAGGTATAGTATTTTATTATAATCCCGAAAATGTTTTTGAAAGCACTGCTTTCTATGCTCAGCAAATTAAAATTCCTAATGAAAATCCAGGGCAGGCAAATTTTCTTCTCGAAGCAGAAACTGTTACTGCCATTGCAATTGACGGTGCAAATCATAAATGGTTTGGAACCGAAAATGGTGGAGTATTTATGATGTCGGCAGATGCTACAAAAGAACTTTTGCACTTTACTAAAGAAAATAGTCCTTTATTATCTAATTCTATTCTTGGTATAACAATAGAACCAAATTCAGGCGAAGTATTTTTTGCAACAGATAAAGGTGTTATTTCATACAGATCAACAACTACCGAAGGTGAGGAATCTTTTCATAATGTATATGCGTTTCCAAACCCAGTAAAACCAGGCTACGAAGGTCTAATTGCAATCACTGGATTGGTAACTGACGCAGATATTAAAATTTCTGACATAGCAGGTAATGTTGTATATCAAACAAAAGCTGAGGGCGGACAAGCAACATGGAATGGGAGAAAATTCAGTGGCGAAAAAGTGCAGACCGGAGTGTATTTGGTTTTTTGTAGTAATGATGATGGATCGAAAACCTATATCACCAAAATATTATTTATCAATTAAACTTGAATAACAAATTAGAATTTAAACTGCATACTTACCCTAATTCCCCATTTGGCAATATTTGGGTTTTTTAAGTATGAAAATCTCCAAACACCATCAATACGAATAATTTTAAAGATATTTTCTATCCCTATTCCACCTTCAACATAAGGTTTTAAATTCTTAATATTTTGGCTTCCATCTAATGTTCCTAAGCCATCAGGAAATGCCATTACATCAAGATTTTTTCTTTCAATACTTCCAATTAATCCTTTACCCCACGCTACTTCTCTCCATTTTAGTTTACGTAGTAATGGAAATTTATTTAATAACAAACCATCAAAATAATGAGTCCATGTTAAGCTAAGCCATTGGTCACTTACAAATTCATAATAGTTCATCAAATTAAATGAATATTCATCGTAAAAATAAGTCTGATTTCCTTCATGCAGTTTTAAAAGTGGATAAGGCAAAGTACCAAATATTTTACCTCCTTCTAAAACATACTTAGAATATCCAAATGGATATATATTAAACCAATGATCAATTGTAAGTATTAATTTATGATATGGAAATGTATTATTCCAAACACCATCCAAACCATATGAATAATTAACATTAAACACAGGATATTTCGTACCTAAACTAATTCTATCAAACTCTCCCATAACAAATTTCTCATGATAAGCAAAACGAATGTTAATGATGAAATCACTAGTGTACAATATTTTTTTATGAATAATTTCATTCCCACTTTTTATATTAAACGTATCACCGGGTATTGGTAACATTTCTCGATGTTTAAATATAAAATTATTTGAAAAACCCTGAAACCACTCGTGTTCATAATTAACTTTATATTCCTGAACCATCGATAGCTTATCGCTCGATCCTCTTCTCAATGCAGATGCAAGAATATTATCTTCTTTAAATGCATTAACAGATTGCCCTAATTGCTCTAAATCGTGTTTATAAGCAAGCGTGATACCTCGTCTAGGGTTTTTGTTAAACATATAAATTAACTTCCCGCTATATTTTAATCTCTCGTCTTTTGTACCATACGCAGTATATGCCTCGAGCATGATTTTTTTACTAAATGTATTACTTGTTCTTGCACCAATTCTAAATCTATTTCCTTCAATTGTATTAAAACTATAGGCTGTAAAATAGGGACCAAGTTCAAACTTACCCCAAACATAATAAGAAGTAATAAATGCATTTAATATATCATAATAAGTTCTAAACGCTCTAATAGTTTTAATGGTATCTACCATTTTAAAAATTCCTTTTTCTTTTTCAGTAAGTTCCTCGTGTCTGGCATTATTCCAAAATGCAGTATCTTTATTTCCAGCTTCTTCATCAACTAAGATATCAGTAGTAGAGGCATAAAAAGCATCATCCTTGGGAATATTTATTTTATGATTTCTAAAAGTTGTGGTTTTATTTCCAAAAAATCCCATTGTATTATTAGGATTTTCGAATAAGTTAAAATCAACAACCATAGTTTCTTTATTTAGCAACCAAGCAGTTGTATCGATAAGGTTAAATTCCTGACTAATATTTACACTATTAATAAAATTAATATTTACAGATTTATCAATCTTGATTTCAATTTTCTTTATTGCAAAAGTTGTATCGGCAATCCAAAAATCACCATTAAAAACATTTTCTTCTTTAATTCTAGGATGAAATACCATATGATAACACCAGTTATTATCAACAAATCCGCTATCAACTAAAAAATATTTATAGTACATTCTACCAATACCCGCAACCGGACTAATAAAACCTTTACCAAAAATATCTATGTAGTTATCATATAAATTCATTTTGATAAACATATTACCCATTAGCTGATTTATACTCTGATTTTGTATACCTGAAGCATGTGAAGCTTTTATAAACTCACGTTCTGCCTTTGGCTGTTTTCTATAATAGAAGTCGGCTACCGACTCAATTATAAATACAGGCAAATATGGTTTTCCATTAACAGTAGATGTATCTATATATTGAAAAACAAACTTAAAAGGTTTTAATACCCGTCTGTTTTTAAATTCTTCTGTAATATTATTTAAATCGAATTCAATTTTATTATAAGTCTCATACTCATAATAGTCCAGCTTCTCTGTATTATTTTTATCCTTATACTCTAATATTTTATCTAGAAGAACTAATGCTAGTTCATCTTTTGTTCTGGAACGTTTTTTTACCGCGACAACAACTTCCTCTAATTCAAGAGATGATGGAGTTAATTCGAAATTTACAGTTTGAAATTTATTTCTTATAATCTTTTTGGCACTTCTCTTATAACCTATATATGATGCTGCTATAGAATCAACTGGCAAAGTTGTTTCAAGTTTAAAATTTCCATTATAATCAGTAATTGCTCCTTTTTTTGTCCCGACAAAAGATACACTTACAAAAGGTAATGATTCTTTTGTTTTTGCATCACTAACATGTCCCATAAGCTTAGTGACTTGAGCTTGTGACAATTGCCAACAAAAAAATAAAAATATTGAGAGTGAAAATATCTTAAAAAATCTATTCATAATAAGTTATCAAAGATAACGAAAGAGAATTTAAAAATATACTATAACAAAAAAGCTGCCTTAATTTAAGGCAGCTTTTAAGAATTATTATTTTTTCAGTTTATTATTTTACAACTGATTTAAATGTATCGTCGTTAAAATATTTTGCAAATTCCATATCAGTTTTTGCATCGTTTGCAAGCTTAGCATTTTTGCTAATTGCTGCGCGTAAACTGTTATACATTAAATCTGTGTTTGAAGAACGTGCGCCAATGATTGCTTTTAAATAATACATCATATCACGATCTTTATCTTCAGCGCAATCAATTGCTTTATTAGCAGCATCTGTATTTGCAGTAAGTAATTTTGCTAAAGCAGCATTAAATGTGCAATATGAACCAAAATATGTAACTGCACCATTATAATCAGCTTTTTTAACTGCACAAATTCCTAAGTTATAATTAACTTCTGAACCTGCACCACCTGCTGATTTAAAATATTCTTCAGCTTTTACAAAGTCACCATCACGTAATGAACTTGCACCAAGGTTGTTTAAAACGATAGTATTTCCAGCATCTAATGATTTTGCTTTTTCGAATTGAGCTTTTGCATCAGCATTTTTATCTTGTTGAATTAATACAGCACCAGCGTTATTAAAGCCTCTCCAATCGTTTGGATTTTGTGTTGCAGTAGTTTGATAAATTGATAACTGACGGTTTAAGTCTTTTGTTAAAGTTGCAGTAAAAAGTAATTCTTCTATTGAAAGAACTGAAGGGTTTGCATTAAAAGTAGAATCTAATTCTTTATCTGAACGACCAATACTATCAACGTTTACAGTTAAAACTGATCTTCTTAATTTTGGTAAAACTTTATCAGCTACCTGTGTATATGCTTTACTTATGTTTTTAATTTCTTTTTCGCGTTGAATAGGATCTGAATACATAGAAAGAACGCGAACAATAAGATCTTTATCAGCTATATCAGAAGCACCCATCAAACTTTGGAAACCATCCCAATCTTCAGCTGTTGCTTTTTCGGTAAAGAATCCTTGAGTTTTTGCTTTTTCGTATTTTTTAAATTCACCTTTTATAGCAGTTGTTCCACTTGTACCACGATTTGTAGATAATTTAGCGTTTAACTCTTCTGTTCCATCTGGTGATGAATATGAAGAAACAAAAACACCTTTAATATCTTTTCTAGGGTTTGTTTGAGCATTAGCTAAATATTTTTTCAAAGCTTTCATTTCGTCTTTTGACATTTCACCTGGACGAACTCCTGACTGATTGATAACATACATAATGTTAGCTTCTCTTGTTTCAGGGATAATGCGAACAAATTTGTCTTTGCCAAAAATAGCTTTTGAATCTTTTTCAAGTAAACCAGGAGTAGCGATAGTTCCTTTTCCAACGTTTACAGGTTCAAAATCAACGAATTTTTTCTTAACAACTGCATGAATTTTTACATTCACATCGCAAATACGCATATCTTGTGTATAAGCAACTTTATCTGTATATGAAAAACCTCCACCAGCAAGCAAATTAATAACAGCATTATTATCCTGAACTTTTTCGCCCTGAACTTTTATTGTTTTTAAAGCAACCTCGGTTCCACTTGCAGATTTAAGTACCGGAGTAATTTCACAAGTAACTTTTTTCTTGTAGTATTTTTCAGGGAATTTACCTGTAACATTTACTACAACGCTGTCAGCGTGCATTTCTAATGGATTTGGTGCAAGGGTGTAAGTAATTACTCCTTGTTTTTTTTTCATCTTTTTCAATCCGGTACAGCTACTGAATGCAAAAGCCACTACCATAATGGATGCAAGATAAATGAAACTGCTTCTTTTCATAAATATCTGATAATTTAATTGTTTTGTTTTCAATTCTATGAATTTAAAGGTACAAAATTATAAATGTTTTGTAAATAAAAAACAGTTTCTTAACATAAAAAACTATTTAGTGAATAATTGTAGTTGAGCCCGGCTCGTAATCGTTGTGGAATATAGCGTTGGTGATCTTTTGATAATGTTCTGGATTGTTCACAAAATTTAAATTATTTGCATCAATTATTAAAGTGGTTAACTGTGACTGATGCTTTATAAACTCCAGATAGCTTCCATGAATCTTCTCAAGATACTCACCTGTAATATTTTGCTCATATGCTCTTCCTCTTAAATTTATTTGATATAAGAGTCGCTCCGTTGACATGCTCAAATAAACAAAAAGATCGGGTTTGGGTAACGATTTATGAATAATGTCGAATAATTGACGATAAAGATTAAACTCATCATCAGACAGAGTCTGTTTGCTAAATATTAAAGATTTCATAAAATAATAATCAGCAATTGTAATTGGCCTGAATAAATCGGGATTTGTTAACTCTTCTTTTAGCTGATGATATCTATCAGCCAGAAAAGATAATTCTACCGGAAAAGCATACCGCTCTTGGTTTTCGTAAAATTTGGGAAGAAATGGATTTTCAGCAAATCGCTCCAAAATAAGTTTAGCGTTATAATCGGCTGCAATTTTTTTGGATAAGGTTGTTTTTCCTACTCCAATATTACCTTCGATAACTATAAATCTTAATTTAGACATGTCTTACAACTTTAGACACTTTAGTCACTTTAGTCACTTCTTTTAATACTTTGGTGTTATCCCCATGTTTTTAAAAATAAACGAATAAATATCCACCGACTCATCAATTTGCTTTGAAGTTGGTTTACCTGCTCCATGTCCGGCGCTTGTTTCAATTCTTATAAGTACCGGATTTGAGCCTTTATACTTTTCCTGAAGAGTAGCAATATATTTAAATGAATGTGCAGGAACAACCCTATCATCATGATCGGCTGTTGTTACCATTATTGCTGGATATTCAGCTTTATCGCTAATATTATGTATTGGTGAATACTTATAAATATATTCAAATTCTTCTTTGTTATCACTGTTACCATAATCAGTAACCCAACTCCAGCCTATTGTAAACTTATGGTAACGAAGCATATCCATAACACCAACTGCAGGTAAGGCAACTTTAAAAAGATCTGGACGTTGATTAGCAACTGCTCCAACTAACAATCCACCATTTGATCCACCTTGAATTGCAAGATAATCTGGTGAAGTATATTTTTCTTTTATAAGATATTCTGCTGCAGCTATAAAATCATCAAAAACATTTTGCTTTTTAAGCTTTGTTCCTGCCAAATGCCATTCTTCACCATATTCGCCACCACCTCTTAGATTTGCAACTGCGTATACTCCTCCATTTTCTAACCAAATAACCCTGCTTGTACTAAAACCAGGTGTTAAACTAATATTAAAACCGCCATAACCATATAATAATGTTGGATTATTTCCGTCAAGTGTAATTCCTTTTTTTGAAACAATAAACATTGAAATTTTTGTTTTGTCTTTACTTTCATAAAACACTTGCTTTACTTCGTATGCACTTCCATCAAAATCAATTGCAGGTTTAAAATATTCTTTACTCTCTCCCGTTTTATAATCGTACTGAAAAACCGTAGTTGGATAATTATAAGATGTAAAATCATAAAACGCTTCTGCATCATTTTTTCCTGAATTAAAAGTATTTACAGTTCCTAAAGCAGGAAGGTTTAAATTATTCAGAAACTTTCCGGAATAATCATAAATCATTATTTCTGAATGAGCATCCTTCATGTATGTGGCAACTAGAGTATTCCCACAAAAAGAAACAGATGAAAGTACATCTTTTGTTTCGGGAAGAATATCAATTGCATTTGAAATATTAGGTGTTGAAATATCAACTTTAATTAATTTATATTTTTTTGCAGCTAAATTTGTACGGATATATAACTCTGAACCAACATTATCTACTACTCCAAACTCAGTATCAAAGCCAGGCACTAAAGTGATAATTTTAGAATTTGGTTTTGATAAATCATAAATATGTAATGCATTTCCCAACGAACCAACATTTTCCTCGCTAATAACTAAATACTTTTGATCCTCTGTTACTGAGGCATAGAAATTTCTAAGAGGTTCTTTTTTATCTTCAATTACTATTTTATCTGCACTTTGTTCAGTACCTAATTTATGATAGTATAATTTATGATATTCGTTTTTCTGAGATAACTCTTTTCCTTTTGAAGGTGGAGTATAACCACTATAATAAATACCTTCATTAAACCAGCCAATGCCTGAAAATTTCACCCATTCCAAATGATCTGAAAGTAATTTTCCGGTTTCAATATTCATAAAATATATTTCATTCCAATCGGAGCCACCACGTGCAATTGCGTATGCAAGAAGCTTACCATCAGGAGAAATATCCATTGAAGCTAGAGAAACAGTGCCATCATCTGAAAGCGTATTAGGATCTAATAATACTCTTGCACTATCAGTTAACGAATTCATAATATAGAGTATACTTTGATTCTGCAATCCATTATTTTTATAACAAAAAAACTTATCGCCTTTTTTAAATGGAGCCGATTGCTTTGGAAAATTCCACATTGAAGTAAGCCTTTCTTTCATTTTTTCGCGAAAAGGAATCTGATTCAAATAATCAAAAGTTACTTTATTTTCAGCTATTACCCATTCTGCAACATCTTTAGCTGTATCATTTTCGAGCCAACGGTATGGATCTGCGACTTTTGTCCCAAAATAAGTATCAACTGAATCAACCTTTTTAGAAACAGGATAAATTAATCCGTTTTTATTTTCATTACAACCTAAAATTAACATAATAGAACTGGCAATTAAAAGAATAGAATATTTCATAATCTAAGTTTTTGATAAAATCAAAAGTATAAAAATTAATCAACACAAAGCAACCTTTAGCTATTGAATTAAGTCATAATCCAAGAAACAATTTTGAATTTTTTAAATACTGTATAATGTTATGATTTTCAACATTTACCCCGCCCTAAAGAGTGTGCCGAAAATCAATTTACTCCCTTTAGGGTTGGGGCAAATAAATTGATTTTATGGTAAATGTATTTATCATCATGTTAACTTGGTTTAAAATTCAAAACATAATCTAAATCGTTTTAAAAATAAAAATATTCTTTGATTTTAAATTAAAACAATTAATTATTCTGTAACTTTACAATGAAAAAGGAATTACATTTTAATAATATATTTACTATGAGGAAAATAATTTTTACTCTTGCATTTGCAATTATGGCTTCTGGTCTTTTTGCTCAAAAAGTTCATACTATATCTTTATTAAATTCTACTAATGAATTTTCGGTTATAAAAAATGAACCCTTGCAATTTAAATTCAAATCTTCGTTTTCTTCTTTAAAAACCAAGGAAATTGTAACCAAAGAAGGTTTTTTTATCCAAATAAACACAGAAGAGCTTGTTAACGAAGGAGAAAACGGTTCACCTTCTCTACCTGTCTTAAAAAGGTTAATTGAAGTTCCATTCAATTCTGATGTAAAAGTAAATATTGTAAGTTTTGACGAAGAAATAATTTCTTTAAATGACCTTGGAATAATTTATAAAATTATACCTCAACAGCCATCAGTAAGAAAAGATCAAAATGTTGCCGATTTACCTTTCCATTATAATCAGCAAATTTATTCTACAAACGATTTTATTGAAAATGCTATTGGAGAATATCAACCAGTAGGAATTATGCGTGGTGTAAATATTGGGAGAATTGTTATAAGACCTGTTCAATATAACCCTGCACAAAACACGATTAGAATTTTAAAAAATATTGTAGTAGAAGTTACTTTCAAAAATGCTGATTTAGTAAAAACTGAAAGCATGAGAACTAAATACTATTCTCCAATGTTTGAGAGCAGTTGCAAGATGTTAGCAAACTACAATAAATCTACAGCAAAAGATAATATTACTATTTATCCTGTAAAATATTTAATTATCAGTCATCGTATGTTTGAAGCGCAGATTCAACCTTTTATTCAATGGAAAACACGTAAAGGTTTTAAAGTTACTGTTGCATATACTGATGTTATTGGAACCACAACAACTGCAATAAAAAGTTATATAACTGCTCAATATACCGGAGGTACACCAACCAACCCTGCTCCTAGTTATATTTTACTTATTGGGGATGTTGCTCAAATTCCTGCATTTACTGGCTCTGCTCTTGCTGCAGCTAGTCCAACCGATTTATATTATGGCGAAATGGATGGAGGCTCTGATGTAATTCCAGATATTTATTATGGTAGATTTTCTGCTCAAAATGCAGATCAGCTTGCGCCACAACTTGCAAAAACATTACAATACGAACAATACACAATGCCAGATCCAAGCTTTTTACAATATTCTGTTTTAGTTGCGGGTGTTGATGGATCAAATGCTGCGACATACGGTAACGGACAAATTAATTACGCAAATTTATATACTAATGCCTCAAACGGAATTACCCCAATTAATTACCTTTATGGTTCAGGGTCACCAATAATATCTAACAGTACCGCTGCCGCACCTGCAATTCATCAAAACGTAAGCGATGGCGCTGGCTTTGTAAATTATACTGCACATTGTGGCTCAGATGGCTGGTCGGATCCTAGCTTTAATACATCTCATGTAGCGGCTCTAACTAATCAGGATAAATATTGCTTTATGATTGGCAATTGCTGTCAGAGTAATATGTTTTCTGTTGCAGAATGTTTTGGCGAAGCTATACTTCGCGCCCCGAATAAAGGTGCAGTAGGATATATAGGCGCTTCCGATTTTTCTTACTGGAATGAAGATTACTATTTTGCAGTAGGTTTTAAAACAGTAATTTCAAATCCTGTTTACGATGCAAGTAAGTTAGGATTTTACGATAAATTATTTCATTCAAATGGCGAAGCTGAAACTGACTGGCATGTAAGCGCCGGTCAATTAATGCATGGAGGAAATTTAGCCGTTACACAAGGAGGAACTAGTGTAACATATTACTGGGAAGAATATCATCTTATGGGCGATCCATCACTTATGCCATATTTAGGAGTTCCAACAACTTTATCGGCAACTTATCTTACTTCTGTCCCAATGGGCGTAACATCAGTTGCTGTTGCAACAGAACCTTATGCATATGTTGGACTATCACTAAACAATGTATGGATTGATGCTAAATACACTGGTGCTTCGGGAAATATCAGTTTAGATTTAACAACAATTGCAGCACCTTGCACATTAGATGTTGTAATTACTAAACAAAACCGCCAGCCAAATATTGGAACTATTGTTATTGTTCCAAATAGTGCACCTTATGTGGTTTATAACACACATGTTTTACACGATGCTGGAGTTACAGTAAATGGTAACGTAGAATATTCTGAAACTGTAAACATGGATTTAACTTTAAGAAATGTTGGTAGTGTAAATGCCACCGGAGTAAATGCAGCACTTTCAACAACTAACACAAATATTAATATTACAGATAATTATCAACCATTCGGGAATATTAATGCAACTGCTACAGCAACCCAAAACAATTCTTTTGCATTTAATGTTGCTAATGTAATTCCCGACCAACAAATTGTACAATTTGTAGTTACTGCAACAGACGCTACAGCAAATACATGGACAACTAATTTTAATGTAACTTTAAATGCTCCTGTTTTGCAAGCAACAACAGTAGTTATTGATGACGTTGCAACTGGAAACGGAAACGGAAGACTTGATCCTGGCGAAACTGTAACAATAAAAATATTAACATTAAACAATGGACATGCTGTTTCACCATCTGCAAATACTACTTTAACATTAAATAGTGGAGCAGTTTCAATTCCATCAAACACTCAAAATATTGGTGCCATTGTTGCCAGTGGAAGTGTTCAGGCTATTTATACTGTAAATGTTAATGCCGGCGCAACTGTTGGTTCTACTGCTTCATTTACCTTTGATGTTAATGCCGGAGGTTATACTGCTACAAAATCATTTGTATTAACAATCGGATTAATTGTTGAAGATTTTGAATCGAATACTTTTACCGAATACCCATGGAATTTGACACAAATCGGAAATGCACCTTGGACTATTATTAACAGTGGTAGTATATATGAAGGAGCTTATTCTGCCCGTTCAGGAATAATTGGCAACATTGCAACATCTGAACTAACAATGCAAATTAATGTTTTATCTGCTGACAGCATTTCGTTTTATAAAAAGGTAAACAGCGAACAAGATTATGACTTCTTAAAATTTTATATTGATGGAATTGAACAAGATCAATGGAGTGGCATAATTGACTGGAGTCGTGAAGCATATATGATGGCTACCGGAATACACACAATTAAGTGGATTTATTCTAAGGATTATTCTGTTGCTCCAACTGGTGATGGATCATGGGTAGATTTTGTTATATTCCCTCCTATTAACTTGCCTTTAACTCAAGCTGAAATCAATAACAATCTACAATATTTCAGCTCATATCCTAATCCATTTAATTCTGAATCAATAATTTCTTATAGTCTAATTAAATCTGATAACATTGCAATCAGCTTAATTAATACTTTAGGCGAAACCGTTAAATCTATTTTACCAAAACAAAATATGTCACAAGGCAGTCATCAAATTCAATTATCAAGTGAAGGACTTGCTTCAGGAATATATTTATGTAAAATGGAAACTAGCACAGAAACTAAAATGATTAAAATTATTTTATCAAAATAACAGGCTTATAATGAGAAATATAAATTTATTTTTGGCGTGGCTGACAATCTCTTTGTCAGCTACTGCTGTTTTTGGGCAACAGCATTCATGGATACAAATTGGTAATTCTACAAAAACAGAATCGGAAATCAAGCTTGTTTCTTCTTCAAATAACGAAACTGTTATAAGTTTTAACTTGAATGCTTATGAGCTTAAAAAAATATCGACAAATAATGGCAAAGCAATAATTGTTGATGCTCCAAATTCAGCAAAAATATTAAAATCGGGTGCACCCGATTTACCTTGTTTTGCTACATCAGTTATAATTCCCGATTTTGATGAAATGACTGTTGAAATAATAAATTCAAATTTTATTGAGATTAATAACATTAACATTGCTCCTTCTAAAGGTAATTTGTTAAGAATTGTTGACCCTACAACTATTCCTTATACTTTTGGAACAGAATATCAAAAAAATGCATTCTATCCTTCTGATATTTCGTATTTAAGAGAGCCTTTTATTTTTAGAGACTATAGAGGACAGTCAGTAGTTATTCAACCATTTTTATATAATCCTGTAACAAAGGTATTGAGAATTTATACCGAACTAAAATTAATAGTTAAATCAAAGGGAATTCCAGGAGTTAATACTTTTTTAAGAACTAAAGCATTAACAACTATCGACAGAGAATTTAACAGTTTATATAATTCAAAATTTTTAAACTATACATCGACTGCAAAATATACACAGTTAAGCGATCTTCCCGGTAAAATGTTAATTATTTCAGATCCTTCATTTATGGCAGCTATACAACCATTTGTTAACTGGAAAATATTAGAAGGAATCCCTTGCGAAATGATTTCTGTTGCTACGGCAGGCGGAACAAATACTGCAATTAAAAATTACGTAACAAATTACTATAACACAAATGGGTTAACCTATTTATTACTTGTTGGCGATGCTGCTCAAATACCAACTTTTACAAGCGCAGGAGGTGGTTCCGATCCGTCTTACGGTTATATTGTTGGCACAGATAAATATCAGGAAATATTTGTGGGTCGTTTTTCTGCGGAAACAGTAACACATGTTACAACTCAAGTAACAAGAACTATACAATATGAAAAATACCCAACTTTAACTCCCGGAAAATTTAACCATTGTGTTGGCATTGGCTCAAACGACCCTGGAACAGGCCATTTTGGAGAATTCGACTGGCAACATCAAAGAAATATTTTAACAAACTTAATGGGATATACTTATACTTCAGAAGCTGAACTTTTTGATGGAGATAAGGGTGGCCTTGATGCTGCCGGAGATGTAACCCCTGCTCAACTTACAACTGAAATAAATAACGGTACTGGTATAATTACATATACAGGTCATGGTGGCGACAATGTTTTTGTAACAAGTAATTTTTCAAATACCGACTGTGTAAATTTAACAAATACTACAATGTGGCCATTTGTATGGTCGGTTGCATGTGTTAACGGTAATTTCACTGCTGGTACTTGTCTTGCTGAAGCAATGCTTAGGTCAACAAAAAACGACCTACCTACAGGTGCAGTTGCAACATTAATGTCAACAATTAACCAAAGCTGGATACCACCAATGTATGCTCAGGAAGAAATGGTTGATGTACTTAGAGAGAGTGTTGTTGGTAATATTAAAAGAACTTTTGGCGGTTTATCGGTAAATGGTATTTTTAAAATGAATGAAGTATCACCCGACCCAACAATGACTGATACATGGACAATTTTTGGAGATCCAAGTTTAATGGTTAGAACAACAGACCCAATAGCAATGACAGTTTCTCATCAACCTACATTGATAATTGGATTAAATACCTTACAAGTTAATTGTGATGTTGAAGGCGCATTTGTTGCTATAACAAATAACAATCAGATATACGGAACAGGATATGTTACGGGTGGTATTGCTAACATAACAGTAAATCCAGCTCCTACAACTGTTGGACAGATTTTTAATGTATGCGCTACAGCATATAACTATGTACCATATATTGGAACTTTTGAAGTTGCAAGTAGCGGAACTCCTTATATTGTATATGACAGTAAAACTATTCATGATTCTGGTATTGCTGCAAACGGAAATGTTGAGTATAGCGAAAATGTAAATTTAGATGTAACTTTAAAAAATGTTGGTACAGTTGACGCTACAAATATAACTGCTACATTAACCTCAACAAGTACAAACATAAGCATTACCGACAATTCTCAGACATATGGCAACATAACATCAAACACAACTTCGTTACAGAATAATGCTTTTGCATTTACAGTAAACAATGTTATCACAGACCAGCAGTCAACTCCATTTACTATTACTTCAAGCGATGGTGGATCAAATACATGGCAAACAAATTTTAGTCTTGTTTTAAATGCACCTGTAATGGAAGCAACTACAGTTATTATTGACGATGCTATTACTGGAAACAATAATGGTCGCCTTGACCCAGGTGAAACTGCATCGATAAAGATATTAACATTTAACAATGGACATGCTATTTCACCAACTTCAAATACAACTTTAACTATAAATAGTGGTTCAGCAACATTGCCTTCAAATTCTCAAAACATTGGAATAATACCTGCAAATGGAAATACACAGGCTATTTATACTATTAATGTAGATGCAGGAGCAACAACAGGCTCAACAATTTCTTTAACATACAATGTAAATGCCGGTGGATACACAACCACAAAATCATTTACTTTAACTATTGGATTAATTGTTGAAGATTTTGAATCGAATACTTTTTCCGAATATCCTTGGAATATGACTCAAATTGGAAATGCGCCATGGACTATTATTAACAGCGGAAGTATTTATGAAGGTAATTATACTGCACGTTCTGGAATAATTCCAAATGGAACCTATACGGTTGAAAGCACATCCGAATTAACAATGTCTGTTAATGTTCTTTCAAACGATTCTATGTCTTTCTACAAAAAAGTTTCAAGCGAATCGGGCTACGACTTTCTAACATTTTATGTTGATGGTGTACAAAAAGGAAGATGGAGCGGAGAAGTTAACTGGAGCAGAGAAGCATATTATATAACAACTGGTACTCATATAATAAAATGGATATATTCCAAAGATTACATGGAAGTGGGTGGACAAGATGCTGCATGGGTTGATTTTATTATTTTCCCTCCTATCAACATACCATTGGCAATAACTGAAAGCAATAACAATTTGCAGTATTTAAGTTCTTATCCTAATCCATTTGAATCGGAATCAACAATTGTATTTAGCCTTTTAAAGACTGATGAAATAAGCATAAGTATTTTAAATACTTTGGGCGAAACCGTAAAATCAGTATTACCAAAGCAAACAGTTAAACAAGGCGAACATAAAATTCAACTATCAGGCGAAGACTTAGCATCTGGAATTTATTTCTGTAAAATGCAAACTAGTTCGGAAACTAAAATAGTTAAAATAGTTGTTTCGAAATAAGGATGCACCTCCTCTCGTCTTCGTTTGTAACGAGGATGTGTTTTTATTTTTGTTTGCAACAAATTGCCAAATAGCGTTTAGCAAAGATATGAACTTCTGGATTTATACCATTTATCCGCCGCGGCGGATTATAAAATAGCCCAATTTTTTTATTCATCTCCCAACCCTCTTCAAAAAAGAGGGACAATAGGTTAGACTATTTTATAATTATAGATGTAGAGCTATATTGTCAAAACAGATGCTTCGTAGCAGCGGCTGATCAGCATTACAATATAGAGATTTCGAAATTCCAAATTACCAAACATGGCCTTATTGTTTATCTGTTTTAATCTGCTAAATCCGTTTTATCTGCGTTGCTATTAACGTTTTGAACGTTATACTTTTGTACTTTATACTTTGAACTTTAGCCTTTAAACATTTAAACTCCCATCCTCTCCTCGCCCATGTATTTACGGGTAATATATCTAACTGGGAAACGAGACGCAAGATAACCAATAACAAGAACTGTGACAAATGTTAAAACAAAATCCAGTAAACGCATTTCAACAGGATAAGCACTAACTACAAAAGCATCTGGGTTGCTTCCTTGCATAGGTATAAACCCAAACTTCATTTGCAAAAAACAAATTATTGCACCAATAACTAAACCTGCTAAAGCACCAATAATGGATATAAGCCAGCCTTCAAGTAAAAATAATTTTCGTATTTCTGACATAGTCATACCAATGCATTGCAATGTTTTAATATCTTCTTTTTTCTCTAATATTAACATTGTTAACGAACCAATAATATTAAATGAAGCAATGAGCAAAATAAATGCAAGTATCATAAATACTATGACCTTTTCTGATTTCATTATTTTATAAATAAGCTCATGCTGCTCGTATCTGTTTTTTACATCGAATTTATTTCCAAAAAGTTTTTGAACCTCTCGTTCGACAGAGCTTGCCCTAACACCATTCTTTAATTTAATTTCAATTGCAGAAACCTCTTTTGAGTACTCTAATAATTCGCGGGCAAAACTTAATGGAACAATAATATACTGGTCTATTTCAGGATCTATTCCGTATATTCCTACAGGATAAATTGTTTTAATTTTAAATGCTTTTTCGGGATCATCAGAAAAGCCAGAAGTACGTTTTGGTATGTATACTTTTAAAGGCGAAATAAAATTCATTGAAACCGACAAGTATGCATTCACTCCCATTCCAATAACTGCAACCGGATTTTCCTGATAATCGAGCATAAAATGACCCTCAACAATCATTGAATCAATGCCTGTCATCTCGGCAAAAGAAGGACTAACACCCTTCATAATAAAAGGATGATAAACATCTTCGTAACGAACAAGGGCATTCTCTTCTATTGACTCGGAAAACATTTTAACACCAGGCATAGAAGTCAGAATCTGTAACTGCATACTATCCGGAATAAAAGTTTTTCCTGATATTGGAACCACTTTTAAATCGGGATCGAAAGAATTAAACCTATCGACAATAAGTGTTTCTAATCCATTAAAAACTGACAACACAACAATAAGCGCCATTGTGCCAACAGCAATACCTGTAGCAGTAATCGCAGAAATAACATTAATTACATTTGTTGATTTCTTTGAAAACAAATAACGCTTTGCTATGAAGTACCTGAGATTCAATTTTTACTTCTTTAAAAGTTCTTCAATTCTGTTCATGTAATCAATAGAATCATCAATAAAAAAGGCAAGTTCAGGAATTAGCTTAACTTGATTTTTTATTTTCTGAGCAAGGCTATGACGAATAACTTTTTTATTTTCGTCAACTAAAGGAAAAGCATTTTCTCTTCCATTTGGAGTAAAAATACTTAAATATACTTTAGCTAAAGCTAAATCGGGACTCATTCTGACCATTGTTACAGAAATTAAATTTCCGTTAAAAAGGGTTATTCCTTCGCGCTGAAATATTTCACTAAGTTCTTTTTGTATTAATCGCGATACTTTATTTTGTCTTATTGAATCCATAACAATAGTTTTAATTAAATTTTATAGCTCTTATTGGAGTTATTCTTGAAATAACAAATGACGGCACTATTAGCATTAAAAAGGTAACAACTAGTGCGCCAACATTAAGTAACAATATCTGCGTAACATTTAAATATACGGGAACATATTCAATATAATATGATGCCTGATCTAAAGTAAATACTCTGAAATAATATTGAATAAGGCAAAGTCCTATTCCTAACAAATTGCCCCAAAACAAACCTCTGGTAATTAGAAATGCTCCATTATAAAGGAATATTCTTCTAATACTGCCATCTCTTGATCCCATTGCCTTTAGTATACCAATCATATTAGTTCTTTCGAGTATCATAATTAACAAACCAGAAACCATGTTGAAACCGGCAACCAAAACCATAAGAACCAGAATAACCCACAAATTTGTATTAAATAATCCTATCCAATCGAAAATATAAGGATATTTTTCAACTATGGTCTGAACCCTTAGCTTGCTTCCATCGCTTTGAATTTTTGTACCTGCAATATCAAAAACATTATTTGCTATTTCGTTTAAATTATCGAAATCATCAATAGTAATTTCAAAACCCGAAACACTGCTTTCTTCCCAGTCATTTAATTTCTGTATATGGCGAATATCAGCAAGCACAAACATTTTATCAAACTCTTCCATGTAAGTCTGATAAATTCCAACTATTTTAAATTTGCGCATCCTGGGTGGATCCTGGATAAAATACATCGAAAGATTATCGCCTTCTTTTAAATTTAGTAAATCGGATAACTTTTTTGAAATTACAACTTCGTTGGATTTTACCGTATCCGGCAACTCAATATGACGGCCATCAACCATATGTTCATCAAAGAATTTCCAATCGAAATCTGAACCTACACCTTTTAAAATTACTCCCTGAATATTATCTTTAGTTTTAATAATTCCAGGCTTAGTTGCATATACCTGAACATGTGTAACACCTTTTAGTTTTTTTAATTCAGGTAAAAAACTTTGATCCTTTTTAATTGGAGAAGTCTCATAAGAATAATTAGAATCGTAATTTATTATCTGAATATGAGAGCCAAAGCCAAATACTTTATTTCGGATTTCTGCTTTAAATCCGGCAACAACAGCAACAGATATTATCATTACTGCCAATCCCAATGCAATACCGGCAACAGCAATAGTAACTATTGGACGGGAAATTCTGTTACCGCCGCCCTTGCCAGTAATTATTCGTCGTGCTATGTAAAACTCAGTATTCAAAAAATATTTTTTACAAAAATAGTAAATTAGACTGGCTAATCTGTTCTAAATATTATTTTTCGAATGTACATTTGTGTTTTAAGTTAAAATAAATTAGGTTTGAGCATAGATTTATAAACTATACATTATGAACGAAACTGAAGCATTTGCTATAGAAATTATAAAAGAGCTGGAAAAAAAATTTAAAACAGCATGCTGTAATAAAGTTGCCGAAGCATATTTAGATTGTGCGCTATTAATTAAGCACCGGCTTAAAGAAAAACAATTAAAAAAGTAATCAGACCTAACAGGTTTAAAAACTAGACCTAACAGGTTTTAAAAACCTGTTAGGTCTTTGATACAAAAAGGGAGAAGATTTTTTATCTTCTCCCTTTTTGTATACTTACTCAGAGTCCCTTTAAGGAGACTCTGAGAAAATTTTAAACTGAGAAACTTTTTTAATTAAACCCGTATTGTTGTTTTAAACTATCTAATAATTGACGTTCGTTTGGATCAACATTACCATCAATAGAAGCAGCTTTTTCCATTAATTTGAAAATCTTTTCGCGTTTCTTTTGATCTTCTGGCATCTTTAATGAAAGTTGTCCGTTTTGCGCCATCTGGAACATTGGTTCAACTTTATCTACATTATATCCAAATTTCTTTGCCAATTGTTCTGCAAAGTCACGTTCTTCCTGAGCAAAAACTCCATCGCAAGCCATAACTATAAGTGCATTGTTAAAAGCATAATCTCTAACATCGAGCACATTATCCATTACATTTGGCTTAACACCGGCTGTAAATGCAGCTCCATTCATTGCATAATATGAATAATAATCATTTAATGACATTAGATCAGTTAAAATCCATTCATTTGCAGGGCTATTAAGCTCATGTCCGCAATACTCACATTTTAAATCTATTGTATCGCCAACTGGTCCACCACAAGAAGGACATCTGTGTGCATATAACGAACCTTTTGAAATTTCTGGATTTATATTACGACTTAATAAAATAACCTTTGTATCAGTTACAACTACCGGATCAAGTTTTACAACCGATTTTTCTTTTGGTATAACACGTTGGTAGGAATATTTAATAGAAACAACCATAGTGTTCATATTATCTTTTTGAATTGCTCCAATTAAAGTAACATCACTTAAGAATATACGATTATAAACATAAGATTCACTTTGACCGAAAGTAGATTTAATTTTTTCAAAAGCAGAATCAGAAGCAAAACGTCGTAAAATTGCAGGATCGTTTAAAACTCTTGCTGTTTCAACTTGCAAAAATGCATTACTTGCCTTATCCTCAATAAGTTGAATCGAGAAGTCGTCATTATGTTGT
Organism: uncultured Bacteroidota bacterium; assembly: GCA_903837285.1. Lineage (GTDB taxonomy): Bacteria > Bacteroidota > Bacteroidia > Bacteroidales > GWA2-32-17 > GWA2-32-17. The sequence goes on from CAILUD010000009.1 coordinate 74,713, forward strand.
TCAATTTCCAAAACCTTTTCTTGTAAATTAGCAGCTTTCATCACTAAAGGATTAGATGAAATATAATCATCTGCCTGAGTAATTTCGGCAAGTACCCAATCATATTCACCACTATTAGTTAATGTTCCGCAGAATTCGCACTTTGCAACTTCAGCAGTTTCTTTTGGAAGTGCAGCTCCGCAAGAAGGACAATTATCTGAAGAAAACATATCTTTTTCCTCGGCACCACGCTTTTTAAGATATGACCAGTATTCTACAAACTCTTCGCTTCCACCAGAATTTAATTCGGAATATTTTTCGCTGATAAAACGATCAACTATTGAAGCATGAATTGCTACATGTACAACATCAAAAAAGCCGTCAGTATCAACTCTATCAATATAAATGTTTTTTACATTTAGTTTATCAATAGTATTTTTCTGAGAAAGCTTATCCATCATTTTAAACTGAACATTCAATCGCTGATACATTCCATCACTTATGTACTTGCGTACTTTTGACATATCCTTGTTCTGCCAGGCTTCCTGAATCTGAATGAATGAGGTTTTTACCTTTTCTTTAAATTTATCCTCGTTAAAATTCGGATTATGAGCAATAAAATCGCTATATCCCTTAACCTTCTTTACGCCATCACCAGAAGGCATTTGATTAAGAATAGTTTGCTGTTTTGCTTTTTTCATTCCAAAATAAGCAAGTACAATTATTATTGCAATAACTATAAGATTATAAGGGAAAGGAATTAACATCAAGATATAAAAAATAATTCCGATTAATCCATCTCCGCCGCCACCGCCACTACTACTGGAACTTCCACCTGCACCACCAACCCTGGCGTATGCATAATTTACAGCTAATAAGATTAAAAACGTAAATAATACGTTTAATAATGGCCTTTTAAAATTAATCATAGGTTTTTATTTTAATTAAATCTAGGTTTTTTTGAATAGTTAAAAGTATGAAATTTTTATAAACTTCAAAAAAATAAAAAAAGGCATAATAAATTATCCTGTTTAAAATGTGGTTTAGATTAAAACAATAAAGCAAGCGTCCTTGCTTGCTTTATTGTTGGTTTGCTGAAAGCGTAATCGCTTTCAGTAAGTGTACTCACTAAACTTATTTCTTCTCGCTTCTTTTTTTAAACTCAGCTAAACCATTATCCAAAAACTGTATAAAACCGTCAACATTTAAATCATAGGCTTTTGGTGAAACTAAAATTTCGCCTTTAGAATCAAGTAAAACATAATATGGTTGTGCATTAACGCCGTATTTTGAAATTTGAATATCTGCATTCTTCTTTCCAATGCTCGATTTTACTTTTCCATCATATTTTGAAGTTATCCATTCATTTTCTGGCAACTCAGTTTTATCATCAACATACATTGCAATAATTACAAAATCTTCTTTCAATTTTTTTAATACTCTTGGATCTGACCAAACGTTTGCTTCCATTTCTCTGCAATTAACACAGCCATGTCCAGTATAATCAACAAAAATTGGTTTATTAAGTTTTTTTGCACAAGCTAATCCTTGCTCATATTGAAAATATCCTTCTAAGCCATGCGGTAAATGAAGAAAATCGGCATATTTTGGTTTTTCGCAAAGATTTGTTTCATCTGATGTACCACCGCCCGACCCGGCATTTTCACGTATTAAACGTGAAAAATCAAAATCCAGACTTGATTGAGGAGGCATATAACCTGACAATAATTTTAATGGTGCACCAAACATTCCTGGAATCATATAAATAACAAAAGAAAAAGTAATTATTGATAACATTAAACGCGGAACTCCTACGTGTTTTAATTCACTGTCATGTGCGAATTTTAATTTGCCTAACAAATAAAATCCCATTAAAGCAAATATAATAATCCATAAAGCTAAATAAACTTCTCTGTCTAAAATTCCCCAATGGTATGTTTGGTCGGCAATACTTAAAAATTTTAATCCTAATGCAAGTTCTAAAAATCCTAAAACAACTTTCACAGAATTTAGCCAGCCACCCGATTTTGGTAAGCTATTTAATAATGATGGAAAAAACGCAAAAGTCGCAAATGGCAATGCAAAGGCAAGCGAAAATCCGAACATTCCAACTATGGGTTCTAATAATTGTCCACCTGCGGATTTAACTAAAATTGCTCCAACTATAGGACCAGTACAAGAAAATGAAACCAAAACTAAAGTAAATGCCATAAAGAAAGAACCTAAAATTCCTCCTTTTTCTGATTTACTATCAGCTTTATTTACCATCCATGAAGGAAGAGTAATTTCAAACATTCCAAAGAATGAAGCAGCAAAAATAACAAATATTAAAAAGAAGAAAATATTTGGGAGCCAATGTGTACTTAGGAAATTCGCAAAATTTGCACCTAATGTTATGGCAACAACGGTCCCAATAACGGTATAAATAAGTATTATCGATAACCCATATACCAATGCTTGAAATCTAGCTTTTCTTTTGTTATCAGAATTATGCATAAAGAAAGACACTGTCATTGGAATCATTGGAAAAACACAAGGAGTTAGAATAGCAGCTAAACCAGCTAGGAAAGAAAAGAAAAACAATACCCACAAAGAATCTGACATACCGGGAACAGCAGTATCAACAGGCACACCAACACTATCAGCTTTTTGAACAATTGAAGAGTCAGAGTTCAATTCTGCAACATTTTGCAAAGAATCATTTAAAACTGAATCCTGATCAACAACTAAAGAAGGATCTGGCTCAATTTTAAAGCTAAAATCGGGACTTTCCATTACACACATTCCATCTAATAAGCATGCTTGATATTCTATTGTACCTTTTGCATTAAATGGTTTATTTGATAATAGTTTTATTCTCTGAGTAAAAGTACCAACTTTTTCGTAATACGAACGATTTGCCTCCATTAAAGAATCGTATTCCTTTTTAGGAGCAGGCGATTCAGTAATTTTACCAATAGGTTTAAAATCTTTAGACTTTTCAAATGTTAATATAAAAGGATTTAATTCATCTTTCAAAGTATAATAGTGCCAGTCTTTTTCGGCAGTTCCTTTAAAAACTAAATCAACTTCTGTATCACTAATCTTTTTAATAGAATATTTCCATGATACATGCTTTTGAATATTCTGTGAAATTGCATTATTGCTTAATGTTATAAAACTAAAAAATAACGAAAAAGTAATCAAAGAAAAAAATACATTTTTCATATAACGATTTTTAAATTTTCTTGAATAGAGAGAACTAAATCCTTTTACCTGAATCTCTGCAAAGATAAAATAAATAGTTAAAGCATAATCTTAAAAAAACCAAAAATCACATAATACCCTTCTTTACTAAATATTACAGGCAAATAAATTTTCATTAATCTTAGTTTAAATATTAAATTCTTATTTTATTAAAAAATTACTATTTCAAACCCATCTATTTTATAAAACATAAGAAAACTAAAAACTTTTTCCCTAAATCACCTTTAAGTAATTTACATAAAATGCAGGTAATTTACTTACATACATTTAAAGCTTTATCTTATTGATATTATAATAAATGCATTTTATCTTTACATATTATAGTAAGTATGCTAATACATTCCTAATAAAGAGTAAAAACAAAATAGCAAATAATGAAAACAATTAAGTTATTAACCTTAATATATTTTTTTTTAGTAGCTACTAATTCTTTTGCTCAAGTAGCAATTAATTCTACAGGCACCGCGCCAGCTATTTCATCGATGTTAGATATAACTTCCTCTTCAAGTGGATTGCTTATACCTAGAATGACAGATGCTCAACGAATATCTATTATCTCACCTGCAACAAGCTTAATTGTTTACCAAACAAATGGCGCTACTGGTTATTATTATTATGACGGCTCTGCATGGGTAAGATTATCAGCTGCTCCAGCTAATACTGAATGGTGGATAAGACCAGCAACTATGCCATATATTCAGCCTATCTCAAACTCATCAGTTAGAGTTTATGATGCAGGACAAACCTATGGCATTTTTTATGATGGAAATACTAATCAATATGGTGCCTGGCTTCAAACTTCTTCAGCAACTTCACCTACGGCTGCCGTCGCAGGTTTTTCAAATGTATCTGGCAATCAGACATTTGGATACTTAGGTTATAATGGCAATTATGCTGATGGAGGATTAAGTATTGATGGTTCGGGAGTATATGGAGTAGTAGATGATCCAAATAGAGCTGCAGGCTTCTTTAGAACAACAGGACTTTCAACAGTTGCTGCAACTATTGGCTATTCAAATGTATGGATACCTGGATATTTTAAAGGTAGGCATTTAGACCCAGCATATGCGGGTCGCCCAGGAGTTTACGGAGAAATGACAACAACTGTAGATGTAGCAGACTATCAAATTGGCGTTCAGGGCTTTTCAACATATACAGGATCAAATAATAGTGGATATACTGTAGGTGGTTTGTTTTCTGGTGTTGGTGGAACACAAGATGCCATTGGTGTTTTTGGTGAAGCATCAAGTACTAGTTCAACAAATAAAAATTCTGGACTATATGGTTCCTCGACCGGAGCAGCAGGAAGCGTTAATATTGGTGTAGAAGGAATTGCATCAGGTGGCACTTATAATTTTGGATTGTTTTCTCAGACTGCTATTGGAATAAGTGAATATACGGTTAATTTTGGAGGTGGTTTTGGTCCATGGAATAACGCTACAATTAACGATGCTAGTTTTATAACTACAACTGGAGCAGGAGGAGCAATTACCCTTTCTGGAATAAGTGGAGGATACGATGGAAGAATATTAATATTAAACCACGCTTCTGCTGTTAACCTTACTATTGCACATCAAAGTAGCAGCTCAACAGCCGCAAACCGCATTATTACTAACACTGGTGCTAGTGTTGTTTCGGCAAATGCATGTACTGCAATTTTTATTTATAGTGCTTCACTTTCAAGGTGGATATTAATTTCTTTTAATCCATAAAAAATAATATTTAGATAATGAGAATAATATTTTTAGTATTTATTAAACTCCTTTTCGTTTCATTTTGTTTCTCTCAAAAACAAAATAAAATTACCTATTCAATTATAAAATCAACAACAATTCAAAATTCTTTTTCAGATAAATATTATTCAAATAAAAAATCAGCAACATTATGCACATACATACCAAAAAAAAATGAAATAAATAAGGCTAACCAAAATTTAATTTTTGATACAATAAATAAAAATTTAACAATTGATACATTAAATGTTCTTGGTTTAATTAAAACAATCCCTATTAATACAAGTATAAATTATTCTAAAATTCAGGAAAAACAAACACCTATTAAACATAAATTAAATTCAAATAATAATTTAAATTACAAAAACATAAATGATGATTCATTAGATAATACTACTTCTAATCTAATTATAATTGATAGTTCAAATACTATACAAAATCTCCAATTAACAATAATCCAAAACAAAAAAAAACAATTTCACAAATCAAAGCCAGTCTCTATTAATAAAACCATTAATAATAATTTATTGCAAAAATAATGAACATTATTTATAAATATTTTTGTATTTTGTTATTCATATTTTCACATTATTTATCCACAGGTCAGGGTATACTTATTAATTCTGGGCAATTAAGAATAGAAGGCGGGCATATTGTTATAGCCACAAATGGGAATTGGACAAATAACGGCACTGTTAATTACGCAATAGGTAGCACAGTTGATTTTATTGGTAATGCTTTACAAACAATTCAAGGATCTAATACAACTGCTTTTTCAAATATAACTGTAAATAATACAGGAGGTGGAATAATATTAGGAAGAGATATAAGCACATTAGGAACTTTAACAATAACACAAGGTAATATAGATTTAAAAGACTACTCTATTGACTTATCTACTACAGGCACTTTGTCCGGAGAATCACTGATTAACAGATTAAAAGGAACTGATGGTGGTGGAGTAGATGGCTTAGGTACTGGAACAATTACTGCAATTCGTACTAACCCAACTGGCAATGTTGCAGGATTAGGATTAAACTTTACACCAACTTTGGTATTAGGAAATACTATTATCACTCGTGGGCATCTTCGTCAGCCAGGATCAGGCACATTTACTGGAAACTCAAGCGTTTTTAGATATTATGATATTCAACCAACTACAATGACCACCCTTACTGTAAATAATTTTTATTATTGGGATAATGGTTCAGGAGACCCAGAATTAAACGGACATCCAGAAGCGAACTTACAAATGTATCAAAGAGTAAATTATGGGGGGCCTACTTTTTGGGAACCACGAACAAGCAATCCTAATACAGTTGCAGATTTTGTTTCGTCAACAACCGTAAATAATTCATTTGGAGGCATTATTCGAATTACACTTGGTAGCACTACAACCCCTTTACCAGTTGAATTAATTAATTTTAAAGCAGAATGTCATAACAACGTTACTATATTATCATGGCAAACTGCAAGTGAATATAACAATGATTACTTCATAGTTGAAAAAAGTACTGATAGTAAAAATTTTTACACAATCATTCAAGTTCCCTCACATGGAAACAGTTCTTCATTTCAAAATTATAATACCATTGATTTTTATCCTTTTAATAAAACTAATTATTACCGTTTGCATCAATTTGATTTTAACGGACAGAATACATATTCTAATATGATTAGCTTAAACTGTAAATCAGTTGACTTAAATGAAGACATTATTCCTATTATGCCATCAAACTATTGCATTGAAGCAATATTACAAGGGATTCCAGGTAAAACATATCAGATAAAACTCACTAATGTTTTAGGACAGATAATTACTATTAAAACTTTTACAATAACTGATTCCCGGCAAATAGTTAGAATACTTGATTATAATTTAGCATTTGGAATGTATTATTTGGTAATGCAAACCGACACAAAAAATATTAGTAAACCAATTGTTATAACTTACTAAAAACGCTAAAGCACAATCACCTAAACCGAATTAGGTTATTTACCTATTGTTTTAATAGGGCTAATTACTATGTTTCGTCAAATTTTCGTCAAATAGTCATAAAAAAAATTGACTTTTAATTCTAGCTGTGTTATATTTGATAATTAATGACTTTATAGTGTAGTTTACACTATATTTAAATATTACTTTATGAGAATTTTTAAAACTTTATTTGTTTTATTGTCAATTTTAATTGCTAATTCTTGTTTTGCACAACAAGCCAGTTTAATAAAATTGAAGAAGTACTCCGAAAACAA